>CAMGPO010000029.1 GCA_946060825.1 uncultured Clostridia bacterium
AGATCACCGTGCAGCCGAAGGCGGAGAGCCGGCCGGACATCGACCAGTTCGCCATCGAGGTGCCGGCGCTCTCGAAGGAGCAGTGCGCCGTCTACCTGCTGCAGAGCATGGGCTGGGAGCGCGTGATCGTGTTCTGCAACACGAAGCATATGTGCCAGCGCCTGAGCGACGATCTGCGCCGCGCCGGCATCGATGCCGACTGCATCCACGGCGACATCCGGCAGGCCACCCGCGAAAAGACGATGAACACGTTCAAGCAGGGCAGGCTGCCCGTGCTGGTGGCCACCGACGTGGCCTCGCGCGGCATCGACGTCGACGATGTCGACTGCGTGCTCAACTACGACGTACCCGAGGAGAACGAGTACTACATCCACCGCATCGGCCGCACGGGCCGGGCGCGGAAGAAGGGCGTCGCCTTCTCCATCCTCGGCAGCTTCCCGGAAAAGGCGAAGCTGGACGAGATCGCCAAGTATTCCCATTTCGACATCAAGCCCATGACCTTCGACGGGGACGGCAACCTGATTCCCGAGGAGGTCAAGCCGAAGCCGGCCCAGCCCCGCCGGCGGTTCCGCTGAACGCCGCGGAGTCAGGCCTCCTGCTGCTCTGCTGCTCCCTGGGGGACGGTCTTGTGCCCCTGAGCGGCCGGGAATTCCGGGCGCTGGACGAGCGGATGCGGGAGGCCGGCGTCCCTGCCGACGGCGATCGGGAGCTGACCTTTGACGACCTGACGGAGCTGGGCTGCTCCCGGGAGCTGGCCGCGCGGATTCTCCGCCTGCTGGGCCGGGAGGAGCTGCTGTGGCAGCAGGTCTGGAAGTGGCGGCGCGCCGGTGTGGACGCCGTCACCTGGCGCAGCGGGGACTATCCCGTCCGCCTGCGGCAGCGGCTGGGCAGCGACGCCCCGCCGGTGCTGTTTCTCCGGGGTGACCGGCGGCTTCTGACCGGGCGGGCCGTGGGCCTGGCCGGTTCCCGGGATCTGACGGATCTGGGGACGCGCTACGCCGCCGCCATCGGCCGCATGGCCGCCGCCAAGGGCTGTGTACTGGCCTCGGGCAACGCCCGGGGCGCCGACCAGACGGGCCAGGAGGCCTGCCTCGCCGCCGGCGGCTCCGTGGTGGCCTTCGTGCCGGGACGGCTGACGGCCCTTCCGCCCCGGCCCGGCGTCCTCTATGTCAGCGAGGGCGGCCCGAACCTCGGCTTCACAGCGGAGCGGGCCCTGCGCCGCAACCGCCTTATCCACTGTCTCGGCCCCTGGACCTTCCTGGCCCAGGTACGCCATGGCCGCGGCGGCACCTGGAACGGCGCCTGCCACAATCTGGAGCATCATCTCTCCCACCTTTATGTGCCGGAGGACGGCTCCCCCGGCGCGGCGGCTCTGGCCGCCATGGGAGCGAAGTCCATTTCCCTGCGGCGGCTTCAGGAGGCCGCCGAACATCCCTGAAAGCCTGCCAAACCCGCCTCCCCCAACGGGGGAACCGATTGAAGGAGGATTCTAACTATGTGTGGTATTGTTGGTTACGTTGGACAGGAACAGGCCGCGCCCATCCTGCTGGACGGTCTGAGCAAGCTCGAATACCGGGGCTATGACTCCGCCGGTATCGCCGTCTCCCTCCAGTCCCGGATCGAGGTGGTCAAGACCAAGGGTCGCCTGCAGGTGCTGGACGACATGACCGATTCCGGCCGGGCTGTGCCCGGTACCTGCGGCATCGGTCACACCCGCTGGGCCACCCACGGCGAGCCGTCCACGGTCAACGCCCATCCCCAGTACACCAAGGATAAGTCCATCGCCGTCGTCCACAACGGCATCATCGAGAACTACGCTGAGATCAAGGAATTCCTGGGGAAGAAGGGCTACGACTTCCAGTCCCAGACCGACACCGAGACCGTGGCCGTCCTGCTCGAGTACTACTATGAGGAAAACGGCCGCACGAACCCTCTCGAGGCCATCTCCAAGGTCATGAACCGGGTGCGGGGCGCCTACGCCCTGGGCATCCTCTTCGCCGACGTGCCGGACACGGTCTACGCCGTCCGCAAGGAGAGTCCCCTGATCGTCGGCCGCAGCGCCACCGGCACCCTGATCGCCTCCGACGTCCCCGCCATCCTCAAGTACACCCGCGACGTCTACTACATCGACAATCTGGAGATCGCCCGCCTGACCGAGACGGACATCGCCTTCTTCAACATGGACCTCGAGGAGATCCACAAGGAGAGCGTCCACATCGACTGGGACGCCGAGGCGGCGGAAAAGGGCGGCTATGAGCACTTCATGGTTAAGGAGATCCATGAGGAGCCCCGGGCCGTTCAGGACACCCTCGGCACCTGCGTCCGGGAGGCCGGCGGCCATTATCACCTCGATATGTCGGCCTTCGGCGTGCCCGAGGAGACCGTCCGGGAAGCCGACCGCCTCTGCATCGTGGCCTGCGGCTCCGCCTACCATGTGGGCATGGTGGCCAAGTACGTCATCGAGGATCTGGCCCGCATCCCCGTGGATGTGGATCTGGCCTCGGAGTTCCGCTACCGCCGTCCCATCCTCTCGCCCAAAACCCTGGTGATCATCATCAGCCAGTCCGGCGAGACCGCCGACAGCCTTGCTGCCCTGCGGGAGGCCCACAGCCACGGCAACAAGGTGCTGGGCATCGTCAACGTCGTCGGCTCCTCCATCGCCCGGGAGGCCGACTATGTGTTCTACACCATGGCCGGACCGGAAATTGCCGTCGCCACCACCAAGGCCTTCTCTACCCAGCTCACCGCCTCCTTCCTCTGGGCCATCCACTTCGGCCAGGTGCGGGGCGAGATCGACGACGCCCGTGCCGACGAGCTGCTCCGCGCCCTCATGGCCCTGCCGGATCAGATCAGCCGCCTGCTGGAGGAAAAGGAGCGCATCCAGTGGTTCGCCAGCAAGTACGCGGCGGCCCAGGACACCTTCTTCATCGGCCGCGGCATCGATTACGCCATCTCCATGGAGGGCAGCCTGAAGCTCAAGGAAATCAGCTATATCCACTCGGAGGCCTACGCCGCCGGTGAGCTGAAGCACGGCACCATCAGCCTGATCGAGCAGGGCACCCTCTGCGTCTGCATCCTGACCCAGCCCCAGCTCTACGAGAAGATGGTCAGCAACATGGTCGAGGTGCGGAGCCGGGGCGGCTACCTGATGGCCCTGACCAACGTGGGCAATTACAACGTCGAAAACACTGCCGACTTCACGGTTTACATCCCCCGGACAGATCCTCACTTCTCGCCGGTTCTGGCCATCGTGCCGCTGCAGCTCTTTGCCTATTATGTGAGCTGCGCCAAGGGCCTGGACGTGGATAAGCCGCGGAACCTGGCCAAATCCGTCACCGTCGAATAAAGCCTCCCTTGTGAAAGGGAGCCCTCCGGCAGCGCAGAAGCCTGAAAAGACTCCCCTGGATGGGAGGTGGCGGCCTCTGGCCGTCGGAGGGGGGCAGCCCGTCCAAATCGCACACGATCCCATGTCATTCCACTCGGCCTAAGAGCCGCCGCAAGCGGCGGTTGGCCTCGTAAGCGCCCGCCTGCGGGCGGGTGTGAGCGAAGCGAAGAATCTTTCTGCACCTGGCCCCAATGTCATTCTGAGTGAAGCGAAGAATCTTTCTACAACCGGCTTCGAAAAGATTCTCCGTTGCTCTTCCTCGGGGCTGCTGTATCTGCCACCGGCAGCGCAGCCCCTCGTCACTCCTCAGAATGACAGAGAGATATTGTCCCTGGAATGACAGAATCACACAGAGAAGAAGAGGAACCCATGGAATTTACTGGCTTTTCCCCGGAGATGATCGATTTCCTCTGGGGAATCCGCATGAACAACAACCGGGACTGGTTTCAGTCCCACAAAGAGGCGTATCTGAACTGCCTCTACCGCCCGATGCTGGCCTTTGCCGAGGCCATTCGGGAGCCCTTCCGGGATGTCCCGGGTATGGCCTGCAAGGTCTCCCGCATTTACCGGGATATGCGGATGCCCCATGCGAACGGTCCCTACAAGGAGAGTCTCTGGATCTCCCTCCGGCCCGACGCCTACTACTGGGGCGAGCACCCCTGCCTCTATTTTGACGTCCACCCGGAAGGGGCGGAGTACGGCTTCGTCATCTGGCACCCCCAGACGGCGGTGCTGACCCGGTTCCGGGCGGAGCTGCTGGAAAACCCCGACCGCTTCCTCTCCATTGCGGAGGCGGCGGAGCGGGCCACGGGCCTCAGCCTCGAGGGGCAGGAGTACAAGCGGAAGAAACCCTTCACCGATTCGCGGACCGAGCGATTCATGAACCGGAAGAACCTGATGTACTGCCGCGAGGTCCCGCCGGGTCCGGAGCTGTTCGATCCCGCCCTGGCGGACACCGTCCGCCGCACCCTTCAAGACCTGCTGCCCCTCTATGAATACTTCCTCAGCCTCGAATAAGCAAAAAGGACGCGCCCTGCGGCGTGTCCTTTTTTCTGTAGGGCGCGGCGGCCCGTCGCGTCAAAATCCCGGCTCAATCATCGAACTCGCTGAGCAGGGTCCGGTGACTGTCGATCACCCGGATGCTCAGCTCCGCCGGGTCGAGCTCCGACAGCTTCCCTTCTACCCGCAGGCAGCCGCCGTTCCAGTATTCCGTCTCCAGGGTGTGGCCTCCGGCGGCCACATGGCAGTAGGGCGTGAAATTCCGCCCCAGCACGAAGAAGCAGCCGTCGCCCGCGACGAGGCGATCAATGGTGATCTCCGCCGTGCCGAGCTGCAGCTCCGTTGCCTCCGGCGCGCCGCCGTCCCGGTAGAGGTACCGGCGGCCGTAGAGCAGGTCGTACTCGATGGCCTGGAGGTCGGACTGGTAGGAGGGCGTGTGCTCACAGGCCTGATGGAACCGCAGTACCGTCCCGCCGGAGAGGCCCAGCCGGTTCAGAGTCTCCGCCGCAAGCTGGAAGGCGCTCAGGTTTTCGTCTTTTTTCTCAAGGCCCAGGTTGTCCCAGATCACGTACTCGGTCTGGTACATACTGCCGTTCTCGAGCTGGGACGCCGTCAGATTCAGGGACGGCAGATGGTCGCCGTAGAACACGGCCACCGCCGGCTCACCCCGGGCCTCCAGGGCCGCGATCAGGTCGCCGATGAAGGCGTCCGTCTCCCGGAGCTGGTTGACGTAGTAGGTCAGGGCGTTCTCGTCGAGATTCTCCGGACAGGCCGTCACGGAGATGGCCGGGTTTTCCACCGGATCGTCGGGGTAGCTGCCGTGGCACTGCACCGTGACCGTAAAGACAAAGTCGCCCGGGCCCTCGGTCTGATCCATGGCCTGTAAAATCTGGGAGGTCAGCACCGCGTCCTTGGCCCAGCCGTTGGGGGTCAGGGCCGTCTTGGGCATATACTCGATGGAGGTGAAATCCCGGAAGCCCAGGTTGGCGTAGACCGTGTCCCGGGCGTAGAAGGCGGCCCGGTTGTTGTGGACGGCATGGGCGGTGTAGCCCATGGCCGTCAGATCGGAGGCCATGGACTCCACGGCCATCTTTTGGGCGCGGGCCTTGTAGGGGTACTCGCCGGGGCCGAAAAAGCGGCAGCTCATGCCCGTCAGCACCTCAAACTCCGTGTTGGCCGTCCCGGCCCCCACCACCGGTACCGTCAGGTAGCCGGAGCTGTAGTCCGCCTCCAGCGCCCGCAGGTTGGGCATGGCGTCCGCCGACAGGCCGAGGCCCGCGACGTTCTCCGGATCCACCAGGGACTCGAGCTGGATGAAGAGGATGTTGACGTCCGCGTCACCTTTTTCCGCGGCCGGGATCCGCCCGGCGATGTCGGCCATCCGGCGGCTGCTGTAGTTGGCCGGACGGCGGATGCCACGGTTCAGGGCAGTCTGCAGGAAGCAGTAGGGGAAGCCGTAGTCGTCGTAGGCGTAGGCCAGGTTGGGGAAATTCCGGGAGAGCTGGTTGGTGCCGTCGGCGCATCCCCAGCAGAGGGCCAGACAGAGGGCCGCCGAAACCGAGGCGGCGAGCCCCTGCCGCAGGCGGACGCGGCGCGGCAGGGCGTTGCGCGGCCCCCGCAGGAACAGCAGGACGAGGCCCGCCAGCAGGGCCAGCAGGGCGGCGGCGATGAGCACCATGGCCCAGAGGGGCAGGTAGTTGGGCAGGGTGTCGAGGCCGGTGCGGAGCTGGGAAAGGTCGGGGGCGGTCAGGGGTGTGCTGCGCTTGAGGCGGATGAAGCCGTTGACGAGGCCGAAGCCCAGCCAGAGAGCGGAGACGAGGGAGAGAAAAAAGACCCGGCGGCGCAGATAGAGCGCCGGGAGCAGCGTCATCAGAATGATCAGCAGATCCACCGCCGCCGCCCAGGGGTGGCTGGCGAGGAAGTGGAGGAAGGGGACGAAGCCGGCGGCGAGGAGCCGGTGGTTGAGCAGCTCCAGCAGCAGAAACAGCCCCGCCGCCAGGCCAAGCAGGCGCAGGCAGAGGGCAGGGAAGGGCCGCAGCTTCGCGGGATGCAGGAAACGCATAGGAATGCCTCTTTCCGGCCGCAGGGCGGCCTGGGGAATCGGCTCCATTATAATGCCGCCGGCCGGGGAAAGCCATACACATCCTGTCGGAAAGCGGAGAATTTTCCGGGAAAAATTTGTGAAAACCGGAGAAAAACCGGGCCTTCCCTGCGGAAGACCCGGTTTTGGGTCAGATGGTTTCGATTTTCAGCAGGTCGGTGTTGCCGGAGGTGCCGTTGGTGATGCCGCCGGTCAGCACCAGCCGGTCGCCCGGCGCAAGGCCAAAGGTCTGCTGCGCCAGCTTCTTGGCGGTGTAGAACAGCACGTCGGTGGAGGTGAAGCGCTCACAGCGCACAGGGGTCACGCCCCAGCTCAGGGCCAGCTTCCGCCAGGTCTTTTCCTCCGTGGTCAGGCCCAGGATATCCACCGGCGGGCGGAACCGGGACACCATCCGGGCTGTCATGCCCGAGAGGGTACAGACCGCGATGGCCTTGGCGCCGATGTCGATGGCCATGCCGCAGGTGGCATGGGAGAGGGCGTCCACGATGTTCCGGGTCGGGAACTCGGAGCGGGCGAAGCGGCGGTCATAGTGGATACTGGCCTCCGTACAGGCGGCGATGCCGGCCATGGCCTCCACGGCCTGCACGGGATGCCTGCCGGCGGCGGTCTCGCCGGAGAGCATGATGGCGCTGGAGCCGTCGTAGACGGCGTTGGCCACGTCGGAGATCTCCGCCCGGGTCGGACGCACGTTCTGAATCATGCTCTCCAGCATCTCCGTTGCGGTGATGACCCGTTTGCCCAGCATCCGGCACCGGTCAATCAGCAGTTTCTGGATGGCCGGCAGCTCGGCGTAGGGGATCTCCACGCCCAGGTCGCCCCGGGCGACCATGATGCCGTCGCACTCCTCGCAGATGTCGGCAATCTCGTCCACACCGGAGCGGTTTTCGATTTTGGCGATCAGCTCGATGTCTTCGCCGCCGTGGGCGTCGAGGAAGCTGCGGACGTCCCGCAGGTCCTGCCGCCGGGAGACGAAGGAGCAGGCAATAAAGTCCACGTCGTTCTCAATGCCGAAGAGCAGGTCGGCCCGGTCCTGGTCGCTGAGATAGGGCTGGTTCAGCACCTTGCCGGGAAAGGCCATGCTCTTGCGGTCGGAGAGCTCGCCGCCCTCGATGACGGTGCAGACCGCGTCGGTGTCCGTCAGGTGGTCGACCCGGAAAACCAGCAGGCCGTTGTTGACGAGGATGGTGTCGCCCACCGCAAGGTCGGTGGTCAGCTTCTCATAGGACACGGCCACCCGGCTCTCGTCGCCGATGACGCTCTGGTCGGTGGTAAAGGTGAAGGTCTGACCGGCTTCAAGGGTCACCCGGCCTTCCGCGAAGGTGCGGATGCGGTACTCCGGCCCCTTGGTGTCCAGCATGATGGCGATAGGGAGGCCCAGCTTCTCGCGGACGCGCTTGATGGTCTCGATCCGGCGGCAGTGATCCGCGTGGGTGTTGTGGGAGAAGTTCATCCGGGCCACGTTCATGCCGGCGAGGCACATTCGGGTCAGGATCTCCTCGTCCTCACAGGCGGGGCCGAGGGTACAGATGATCTTGGTTTTGCGCATGGAAGACTCCTTTCTCGGGGAGAGGTGAACGGGATTTTCTTGTAATATAGCACAAAACCCATGGAGAATCAATGTGCACTTTGACGAGAAAAACGGCGGCCCGGAAAAACCGGGCCGCCGGGGGCATCACTGTTCAGGGCCGAAGTCGGCGATGTAGGCTTCCGCCAGCTTTTCGGGCCAGTCGGAGACCGGCTCGAGGATGCCGGTGAAGAACCGCAGGGTGGCGGGCTCATGGACGAAGCGCAGGCCGCCGATCATCTCCCGGTGGTCGTAGACCCACTTGACCCGGTCAATGACGTACTCGGTCTGGGACAGGGTAAAGACGCGGCGGGGCAGAGCCAGCCGCACCAGCTCCATCGAGGCCAACCGCTCGCTGCCGTCGGCGTTGCGTTCCTCGGAGAGGGTGCCGCGCTCCATGCCGCGGATGCCGCCGCAGAGATAGAGGGCGCAGACGAGAGCACCGGCGGGGTACTGCTCCTGGGGGATGTGGCCGACGAACTGGCTTGCGTCCAGGTGGGCGCCGAGGCCGCCGCCGGGGGTGATGACCGGGATGCCGTAGGCGTCGAGCTGCCGGACGCAGTAGTCGATGAACTGGGGACCCTGGGAGATGACGTCCATGTCCATACTCTCGTCAAAGCCGACGGTCATGGCCTCCATCTCCTTGACGGACAT
>CAMGPO010000030.1 GCA_946060825.1 uncultured Clostridia bacterium
ATAAAAATAGACTCCCCCGGAGGGGAGCCGTCTGCGTGAGGGGTGCTGCACCCCTCCGCCGCCTGCGGCGTCACCTCTCCTGGAGGGGAGGATTTGGAATGTTTCCGCAAACGCTGTCCGCCAAGGGAGGAACCCATGAAAAAGCTGATTCCGCTGCTGCTCTGCCTGGCCCTGCTGCTGGGCGGCTGCGGCGCACAGAAAACCTATGAGATCGCGGCCACCACGGCCCCGGTCTGGCAGTTCGCCCGGGCCGTCTGCGACGGCACTGGCCTCGAGGTTAGCCTCGTCGTCTCCGACTCCGTCTCCTGCCTCCACGACTACACCCTCTCCGTCCGCCAGATGGTGACCGTCGAGAAGGCGAAAGTTGTCATCCTCTCCGGCGGCAGCCTGGAGGAATTTATGGAGGACGCCCTGCGGGACAAGGACGTCCTCATCGAATGCTCCGGCGGCGTCGACCTGCTGGAAGGGGAGCATGACCACGAGGCGCATGACCACGAAGAACACGACCATGACGGGGAATACGATCCCCACATCTGGCTCGATCCGGACAACGCCGCCGTCATGACCCGGAACATCGCGGACGGCCTCTCGGCCCTCTATCCGGAGTACGCGGAGACCTTCTCCTCTAATGCGGAAGCCTATTGCGAGCGGCTCACTGCACTGAAAACTGAGGGGCAGGAAGCCCTGTCTGATCTTGCCTGCCGCGACCTCATCACCTTCCACGATGGCTTCGCCTACTTTGCCCGGGCCTTTGACCTTCACATTCTGGCGGCTATCGAGGAGGAATCCGGCAGCGAAGCCTCGGCAAAAGAGCTGAAGGAGCTGACGGAGCTGATCCGGGCGGAAAACCTGCCCGCCGTCTTTGTGGAGCAGAACGGCTCCCGCTCCGCCGCCTCGATCCTCTCCCGGGAGACCGGCTGCGCCGTCGGCGTACTGGACATGGTCATGTCAGGCACCGACTATTTCGAGGCCATGGAGGCCAACATCCAGGCCGTAAAGGAGACACTCTCATGAATCACCACGCCCATCACCCCCACGGCGGCTGCGGCGACGCCTGCTGCCTCCGGGTCTCCGACCTGTCGGTCCGCCTTGGCACCGACCAGATTCTGGAACACGTCAGCCTTCATATGCACTGCGGCGAGATGGTTGCCCTGATCGGCCCCAACGGGGCGGGAAAATCCACCCTCATCAAGTCCATCCTTGGCCAGCAGACCTACGAGGGTACCATCACTTTTTCCACCCCGGAGCATCCGTCCCAGCGGCTCCGCATCGGCTATGTGCCCCAGAGTCCGGCCTTTGACCGGGCCGATCCGGTCACGGTGCAGGACCTCTTCGTCTCCTGTGTCTCCCGGCGGCCGGCCTTCCTGCCGGTGCCCCGGGCACTGCGGGAGAAGATCCTCGCCTGCCTGAAAAACGTCCGGGGTGAGGGGCTGATCGACAAACGGATTGGCACCCTCTCCGGCGGTGAGCTGCAGCGGGTGCTGCTGGCCTTGGCCCTGGAGCCGATGCCGAACCTCCTGATTCTGGACGAACCCCTCTCCGGCGTGGACGTCGAGGGCATGGCCCTGCTGATGGAGATGCTCAGCGACATCCGCCACACCTTCGACCTCTCGATTCTGATGATCACCCACGACTTCACCATGCTGGCCCAGTATGTGGATCAGGTTGTGCTGCTGGACAAGACGGTGCTGCGCAGCGGCACCCCCGCCGACGTTCTGGACTCCGACGAGTTTTTACAGGCGTTTCATCTGGGAGGTGGACAGGCATGAGCATCTGGTATGCCCTTTTCAACTGGCTGCCCTTCGACTGGGTGACGTTGAATTTCATGAAAAACGCCCTGCTGGCGGTCTGCGTCATGGCCCCCCTCTTCGGCATCCTCTCGACGAGCATCGTCACCGGCCGCATGAGCTTCTTCTCCGACGCTCTGGGCCACTCGGCCTTCACCGGCATCGCCATCGGCGTCCTCTGCGGCCTTGCCGCTCCGATCTGGGCGGCCGTGGCCCTCTCCATCGCCTTCGCCGTTCTCTTCACCTGGGTGCGGGCCAAAACTCAGCAGGCGGCGGACACGGTCATCGGCGTTTTTTCCTCCACGGCTGTGGCCCTCGGCATCTTCATCGCCACCCTCGGCGGCGGCAGCTTCACCAAGTTCAACAGCTTCCTGATCGGCGACATTCTCTCCGTCACCCCGGCGGAAATCGGTCTGCTGGCCTTGGTGCTGGCAGCGGTGGTTGTGCTGTGGATCCTCTTCTCCAGCCGCATTCTGCTGACCACCATCCATCCCCAGCTCGCCTCCTCCCGGGGCATTTCAATCCGCCGCAGCGAGCTGCTCTTCACCTGCGTCATCGCCGTGGTCGTGACCCTGGCCATCAGTTGGGTCGGCCTGCTGGTCATCAACTCCCTGCTGGTGCTCCCGGCAGCTGCCGCCCGGAATGTGGCGAAGAATATGCGGCAGTACGTCCTCTTCTCCGTCCTGGCCGCTTTGGTGTGCAGCATCGCCGGACTCTTCGTCTCCTATGAAATCGGCTGCTCCACCGGCGCCACAATCTCCCTGCTTCTGGCCATCTGGTTCGCCCTCAGCTCTCTACTCCGTTCCCGCGTCCAATAGACCCAAATTACAAAAAAGCCCAGCCGTTTTGTACAAACGGTCGGGCTTTTTTGGATGTCCCTGCGGCGTAGATCCGGAATGTAAAAGGACCGGGAGAGGATTTCCTCTCCCGGTCTTGCATTCGGGCAGATTGACCAGTTATCTGCGGCAATCAGAAGATGGCGACAACGGCGCCGTTGTAGGTTTCTTCGATAAAGGTCTTGACCTCGGCGGTCTGCAGGGCCTTCACCAGAGCCAGGGTCTTTTCGCTCTGTTCTTCGCCTTCGCGGACAGCGACGATATTGGCATAGGTCTGAGCGGCGTCGCCGGAGGCATCTTCCAGAGCCAGGGCGTCGGCGGAGTGCAGGCCGGCCTGCAGGGCGTAGTTGCCGTTGATGACAGCGATGGTGCCTTCGTTGCTGTTGGCCAGCTGGGCGGGAACGGTGTCAGCCTGGACAGCGGTGATGTTGTAGCCGCCGTCGTCGACAATGTCGAGAGTGGTGACGCCTTCGGCAGCGGAGGCATCCTCAGGCAGGGTAATCAGGCCTTCCTGCTGCAGGAGCAGCAGAGCGCGGGTCTCATTGGAGTCGTCAGCGGGGATGATGATGTCGGCGCCCTCAGCCAGCTCGCTGAGATCGGAAACGCCGTTGCCGTAGATGCCAAAGGGCTCATAGTGGATCAGAGCAGCGGAGACGAGGTGCGTGCCGTTGGCCTCGTTGAAGCTGTTCAGATAGGGGGTGTGCTGGAAGTAGTTGGCGTCGAGCTCGCCGTCCTCGAGAGCGGTATTGGGCAGGACATAGTCGTCGAAGATCTTGATCTGGAGGTCATAGCCTTCTGCGGCCAGGGCGTCCTTGACCTGCTCGAGGATCTCAGCATGGGGAGTGGCGCTGGCGCCGACAACCAGGGGAATCAGTTCAGCGGGCTCTTCAGCGGGTTCTTCCTCAGCGGGGGCTTCTTCTTCAGCAGGCTCCTCGGCGGGTTCTTCGGCAGCGGGTTCTTCGGCAGCCGGTTCCTCGGCGGCGGGTTCTTCAGCAGCGGGTTCCTCCGCGGCAGGGGCTTCTTCCTTCTTCGCGCAGCCAGTCAGGGCGGCCAGGCTCAGGACCAGGGACAGAGCGAGCAGAATAGCAAGCAGTTTCTTCATTTTCGTTTTCTCCTTTTATTATAATATGTAAATGTGTGGATGGGTGGATGGTCAGTCCGCACACATTCGCCGGTATTGGATGTTGGCCCGGGTCAGGGCCGCCAGATGGTAGGTCATGGTGGATACCTCCTATTTGCGGATGCGTTTGTCCGTCTTGCGGGCGATCAGCATGCCGACTTCCTGAATAATCTGGACGATGATGACGATCAGGATCATGCAGACCCAGATGACATCGGGCTTGGAGCGCTGGTGGCCATAGATGATGGCGATCTGGCCAAGGCCGGTGCCGCCGATGGTGGCGGCCATGGCGCTGTAGCCAAGGATGGTGACCGTGGAAATCACAGCGCCGACGATGAGGGAGGGCTTTGCCTCCGGGATCAGCACCTTGGTGACGATCCGGAAGTTGGAGGTGCCCATGGCCTGGGCGGCCTCGATGACGCCGGCGTCCACTTCCTTCAGGGAGCTTTCGACCATCCGGGCCACATAGGGGGCGGCGGCGATGACCAGGGTGACGATCATGGCCTTGTTGCCAAGAGAGGTGCCGACAATCAGCTTCGCCACCGGCAGCATCGCGACCATCAGGATGATGAAGGGGATGGAGCGGAAGATGTTGACGAAAATGCTGAGGATCTTGTTCAGCACCGGAATGGGGTGGAGGCCGTTCTTGTCCGTGACGCAGAGCAGCACGCCCATGGGAATGCCCAGAATGTAGGCGATGACCGTAGGAATCAGGGTCAGGTAAATCGTTTCCCAGATGCCGATCTGGATGAGACCGGCGTTCCAGATTTTATAGAAAATATCGGAAAACATAGCTCAGTCCTCCAGACGGTAGGTGTTGTGGTGTTCATCCAGCCAGGCGATGGCCCGCTCATACTGCCGGGGATCGTCGGGCATGGCCAGAACCGTGTAGCCGTAAATGGCGCCGTCGATATCCCGGGTGTCGGCGGCCAGGATACTGACGTGGGCCTGGCAGGCCAGTATCATGTTGGCGATGACCGGCTCGGCGGAGCGCTCGCCGTCGAAGATCAGCCGGACCTTCTTGCCGGTGACGGTGTCCACGGAGGACTTGCTGCCCGGCAGAATCAGCTCCCGCGCAATTCTGGACTGGGGCCTGGTAAACACCTGGCTCACAGGACCCTCTTCCGCGATGCGGCTCTGGTCGATGACGGCGACCCGGTCGCAGATCTGATCGATGACCCGCATCTCATGGGTGATAACCACGATGGTAACGCCCAGCGTCTCGTTGATCTCCTTGAGCAGGGCCAGGATGGACTGGGTCGTATTGGGGTCGAGGGCGGAGGTTGCCTCGTCACAGAGCAGGTAATGGGGTTTTGTGGCAAGGGCGCGGGCGATGGCCACACGCTGCTTCTGGCCGCCGGAGAGCTGGGCGGGATAGGCCTTCTGGCGGTCGGCCAGGCCGACCAGCTCGAGCAGCTCCACAGCCCGGGCCTTGGCCTGCTCCTTCGGCACACCGGCGATCTCGAGGGGGTAGCAGACGTTCCGGAGAACATTGCGCTGCTCCAGCAGGTTGAAGCCCTGGAAAATCATGCCGATGTTCTGGCGGGTTTTCAGCAGCTCCTTACGGCTCAGGGTCAACAGATTTTTGCCGTCCACCAGAACTTCGCCGGCCGTCGGCTGCTCCAGCAGGTTGATGCAGCGCACCAGCGTGGATTTTCCCGCGCCGGACAGGCCGATGATGCCGTAGATCTCGCCGTCGCGGATCGTCAGATCGATGTCCTGGAGGGCGGTGATGTCACCGTTCGCGGTGTGGAAGGTTTTGCTCAGGCCTCGGATCTCAATCATGTAATTTTTCTCTCCCAACAAAAAAATCGGGAAGCACGCATTGCTTCCCGATCCAAAATATTCCCCTGGTATGGCGATTCCCAATACAGGCGTTATCTGGATATGAAACAAGGCGAGCCGGAATTCTTTGCGCAGCGAACCATGCACATGCCGCTGCGCATGCACATCATCATATCCATAACCGTAACGTAGCTGCGGAACTTGAACATCTGGCCCGTCTCCTTTCCTCGAATCTGTTTGCCGTCATTATAGCGATGGAAAGCGGCGATGTCAATAAGAACCTTGGATTTTGGAAGAAACGACGCATATTCCCCGCTCAGTGCGGATAAAATTGGCAAACTTCAACAATTCCCATCCGGATTTTCGCCCCGTTCGGAGGCATAGGGCAGCTTCAGCACCAGCCGTCCGCCCAGACAGGCCAGGACGAACAGAGCCGTAAGCCCCAGGGCCAGCAGGCCCACAGCCGTGGTCAGCGTCAGCACGCCGCGGCGGTCGATGATCTCGCCGCCCAGGAACGCGCCCACCATACCGATCAGCGACTGCACCACGGCCAGCAGGGCCATCGACGTGGCGGCGGCCCGGCGGTCGACAATCCGGAAGACATAGTTGGGGGCCAGGCCATAATAGAAGCCGCCGGCAACGCCGGAACAGACTGTCACCGCCAGCATCCCGCCGAGGCCGTGAATCGAGGGATAGAGCAGATGTTCCGCGGCGACAAGGAAGCCGGAGAGGGCCAGCAGGATCCACTGGGGCGGCAGCCTCCGCGCCCGGCCCAGCAGGAGCATGACGGCGACCTCCAGCGCAGCCCGGAAGCTGCCCACGATGCCGACCGCGCTGCGCGCTGCGCCGATCTCGTCCATCAGGTAGGTCATATCGATGTCAACGATGGCCAGAAAGGCACAGAAAGCCAGCACCAGAAGCAGATAGGTCATAAAATAGAAGTTGCAAAGCACCATGCGGAGCAGACCGGAGGTAGACGCAGGCGTCTGCCCCGCCCCCGCCTTCTCCCGTGGCGCGGAAAACTTTGCCCCGCCCGGTCCGGCGGCCAGAAGAAGCAGCGGCACGCCGGCCGCCGCCATCATCACGCAGCCGCTCCAGCTCGGCAGCACCCGTCCCACCAGGGCGCTGGCCAGCAGGGAGGCGCAGATATAGCCCAAAGAGCCGAACAGGCGGACGCTCCCGTAGGGAACGTCCAGACGGCTGACCGCCTCGCCGGCCCAAGCGTCGGCCATGGCCACGGCGACCCGCACCGCCAGTAGGTTCAGGGCGCTAAGTACGACAAAGGGGATCAGGACGCGACCCAGCGTCTCACCGGCCGCCGGCAGCAGCAGCTTCAGCGGGATCAGCCCCGCCGCCATCCAGATCAGAATGCTCCGGGGCGAGCGCAGCCGGTCGCCGAGGATGCCGAGAAAGGGCAGGACCAGCAGGCTCAGACCCGTACCGGCGGTACTCATCAGGCCGATCTCCCAGCTGGAAAAGCCGAGGTCGCGGAAATAGATCACGCAGAAGCCCCAGAGGCCCACAGAGGCGTAGAGCAGGAATTGCAGAGCGGCAAAATAGCGGATGACGCGCTTCCGTTCCATAGCGGAAAATCCTCCAGAAAAATGGCTCCACAGTGGGAGCTTTTTTCTGCATCATAGCGCAGTCAAACCGGATATGCAACAGGAAAAACCCCCGGCGTCTGCCGAAAAACAGCCGGTTTTGACGGCCCGGTCTGTACAGTTTTACCCTTCTGACAGAATATACCCACAGCACCCTTGACAGCGGCAGGAAATATGTTATAATTCGAACTGTTCGAAAAATAACTTTGGAGGCTGCATCATGGTTCGCAATTTTCTGGCCCGCACCAGCCTGTTCCGGCGCTATTACGGAGCCTGTTTTCAGGATCTCCTGCGGAAGTTCGATCTGACCCAGCTTGAAGTGGACATTCTCCTGTTCCTCCGCAACAATCCGGAGTTCAATACCGCCCGCGACATTGTGGAGCTGCGGGGCTTCTCCAAGTCCAACGTCTCCACCTCCCTCGAAGCCCTGCGGCTACGGCAGTTTCTGACCGTCCGGCCCGACCCGGACAGCCGCCGCGTCCGCCGCATCTTCCTGCGGGAGGAGAAGCGGGACGTCGTCGAAGCTCTGGCGCGGCGGCAAACGGAAACCCTGGACCGCCTGACTGAGGGATTTTCCCGGGAGGATCTGGAGATGATGCAGCAGTTCCTCGACAGAATGGAGGAAAATATCAAGCGCTATGGCCTATAAACTTCTCATCTGCATCCTCGCGGGCCTCGGGGCGGGCCTCGGCACCGGCTTCGCCGGCATGAGCGCCGCCGCCGTCATCAGCCCCATGCTCATCACTTTCCTCGGCGTCGACCCTTATCAGGCCGTCGGCGTGGCCCTGGCCAGCGACGTCCTCGCCAGCGCCGTCTCCGCCTGGACCTACGGCAAGAGCAAAAACCTCGACATCCGCAACGGCCTCATCATGATGGCCTTCGTGCTGCTCTTCACCCTTGTGGGCAGCTACGCCGCCAGCTTCCTCCCCAGCAGCACCATGGGCGGCTTCTCCACCTGCATGACCCTGCTGCTGGGCATCAAGTTCCTCGTGAGGCCCGTCATGACCACCAAGGAGGCCATGGCCCACAAGAGCGCCAAGGTCCGCGCTCTCCAGTCGGCTGCCTGTGGCACCCTGATCGGCTTCATCTGCGGCTTCGTCGGCGCCGGCGGCGGCATGATGATGCTGCTGATCCTGACCTCGGTGCTGGGCTATGAGCTGAAGACCGCCGTGGGCACCAGCGTGTTCATCATGACCTTCACGGCCCTGACCGGCTCCGTCAGCCACTTCACCCTCGGCGGAATGCCCGATTTGAGCATTCTGGTTCTCTGCGTGGTCAGCACTCTGGTCTTTGCCCTGCTGGCAGCCAAGTTCGCCAATAAGGCCCCGGCCAAGACTCTCAACCGGGCCACCGGCGCGGTGCTGACCGTGTTGGGCGCGGCCATTCTTCTGGTGAATTACCTGGGCTAAACCGGTTTGTTTATGGAAAGAATTCCGATTGTCATTCCGG
>CAMGPO010000031.1 GCA_946060825.1 uncultured Clostridia bacterium
GTCGCTGCCAGAGTCATAGTAGGACTGGCGGTACATATTGCCGCCGCCCTGCAGATTGCGGAGGGCCTGTTGGTACTCGGGGTTGTTTGGCTCCATGCTGCAGGCAGACTGGAAATTCCGCCTTGCGTCATCCAGCCAGCCGCGGCGGTAGGCCACGGTACCGCAGAGGTAGTACCACTCGGCGTCCGGGTCCCGCACCGTGCGCAGCAGATTGTCCGCCGTGTTCAGGTCGCCCTGGTTGATCGCCTGGCGGATGCGGACGTAGAGACTGTTGTTGGAGGCCGAATAGTAGCTGGCCCGCTGGTAACTCTGGCTGTTCTGGCGCTGGTAGCTGGTCCCGCCGCCACCGGCACGGTTCCGGGTGATTGTGTCATAGGCCTCATTGATATCCTTCATTTTCTCCTGGGCAAGGTCGGCCAGGGGGTTGTCCACATAGTTGTCGGGGTGGTATTTGCGGGCCAGATCGCGGTAGGCCCGTTTGACCTCCTCGTCCGATGCGTTCGGAGAAACGCCCAGAGTCTCATAGGGATCCTTCATGTTGTCACCTGTTTCTTTCTATGGTCAAATCTGCCCTCCGCCACCGCTTTCAACACAGCGGGAAGGCCATAATAGATGATATTCTCTGTCACAGCGCCGCGGCGCGTTCGTTCCATCAGCTCAAAGGCCGAGGCCGCAAGATCGATGGAAGCGTCCATAAGTTCCAGCAGATACCGCTTGTCCGCCGGATGCAGAGCGCCGTCCGTCACCGTGAAACGGCAGCGCAGTGGGTTGTAGGCGTCCCGGCGGCAGTCCTTCGGGAGATCGTCCAGGGCATCGGCCAGATAGACATAGCGGCCGACCTGATAGAGAAGCTGCTCCGCAGGGCGGCGCATCGCGGGATCGCTCCACCAGGCCGCACAGCCCTGCAGGATGGCGGCAAAGGTATCCGCCGTCTCATCGATGCTGTCCGAGCGCCGCTGTTCCAGCTCGTCCAGCCGGGCAAGCTGGGTGCGGATCCGGGCGTCCATCTCCGGCAGCGCCGCTGCGGCACGGCGATAGGCCCGGCGGAGAAAAAGCCGGCCAATCCCGGCGCCAATCCGACGGAACAATCCGCCGTCCTTCTGCTCGTCCCGAAGCTTCCACCAGGTAAGGAGCATCGTCAGATCGGCCGTATACTCCATGGCGGCGTCCGGCGGATGGCAGGGCTTCCGGCAGACCACACCTGCAGGGCACCAGTGTTTTTCCGCCTTTGCCGCCTCGCCATCCATGGTCAGAAGGCCGTAAAGAAAGGTCATATCATAGTTCAGGAGAAAGCGGGCCACGAAGCCGTGCCGCTTGCCGAGACAGTGGCAGAGGCCACAGTAATCCTGCTGCCAGAGATTCAGGTCGCGGACCTTCAATTCCTCCTGAAGTGGGCGTACATATCCAAACATTTCTATTCCTGTACAAATCCGGTGATCCGGAAAGTTGTCTCTCTTCTGCGTTCCAGATGCCGGTTCCAGAGAAGAGCCGGCACCACGCCAAGGGCAAAGCCCAGGCTGCCGGACAGTCCCGGCACGAATCCAACCGCCGTACCAAGGAAATAGCCGGCAAAAAACAGCAGCAGCGGCACCAGATAGACAATCAGCGCGGAAACAAGGACGGATTTCGTGTCGGTCTCCACCGTCACATGGTCCCCCGGCTGGGCACCGATGGGGTTTTGCGCCCGGACAAACAGCTTCTCCCGGACGGCGCCGCAGCCGCCGCAGCGGTGACAGTCACCGCTGCAGGCGCTCTGCCGCTCCAGAAACACCTCTGCGTAGCCCGGGTCCAGTTCCCGCGTGACCTGAACGGTCTGCCGCATATCTACGGCGCCCCTTCCGTCGCTTCCGGATCCCCGGTCCTGGCGTCCAGATCTTCCTGAGAGATCAGCGTCGTCATCACGCTGTAGGATCCCAGCGCGCCGCTGTTCGGATGGTTGTCGATGTAAATATCCACATCGTTGATGGTATAGCTGCCAGCCACGCCGCTGATGTTGCCGAGATCCGCCACCACACGGATGTCCGAGGACGTGATGCTCTTGATGTCTTCGCTGGGGCCGCGCACCGTAATCAGCAGAGATTCCGGCACAGCATCGGCCACAAATCCGGCCGGAACGTTGATAAATTCAAAATTCGTGACCCGGATGTTGGTCGAGGACAGGCCGCTCAGGGCGACGGTCACAGTCGCCTCCACCTCGCCGCTCTCATTCTTCACGCCATCCGGCAGGACAATGGGATAGGTCTTGGTCGTGTCCACAAGGATGGTCGAGAGATTTTCCCGTCCGAGAACGATCTGATTGAGTCCGTCCAGAAGTTTCTCGTCGCCGGAGATCGTGATGGAGGGCGGGTTGGCCTTCCAGGTCACATTCTCATCCGTTGCGCCGCCGCCCGCCGTGAATTCCACAACCAGCGGGACTTCCTTGTGCTTCACAACGTTGACTGTCACGCTGATGGTCTCCATTTCCAGCTCTACGCCGGTTGCATCCACCGGATCGCCGGCCGAATTGACCAGGGTGAATTCCATGTTCCGGGTGGTGCTTGAGGTCATATCCTGATCCTCCACGATAATCAGCGCCGCGCTGATATCCTCCAGCGTTTTCTCCGTGCCCGTGATACTGATCGCGTCAAAGGCCGGCTCCGTGGAGGCGAGCATATAGCCGTCGGCAGTGGAACCGAGGAAGGCCACCTTGACCGGGATCTCCCGGGTAATCAGGCGCTCGATTTTGATGTTGACACTCTCCGGCGTCTTGCGGTCGGTGCTGATGCTGCCAACCTGCACCGAGTCCGGATAGGTAATGGTATAATTCCGGTTGTATTCTCCCTCCATGTTAATCTTGGAGACGTCGACCGTCAGGGTGATATTGTCGCGGTTGAGGCTCTGTACCACAGTTCTGCGGCCAGTCACCTGCAGATTCACCGTGGTGTCCGCGCCCTCCGCGATCGTGAGGTTCTGTTCCCGCAGCGTTTCCACGCCGGTGAAGGTGATCGGGATATTGTAAATGGTTTCGCTCTTCTCCTGACTCACGACCGTCACCACATAGACCCAGAGAAATATGGACGCGACCAAGGAAATCAGCATACAGATCAATTTACTTCGTTTCATCTTCAGCTTCTTCATGGTCTGCCCCCTCTCGCGCTGCTTTCCGGTCGGTAATCCAGGTTCGGATCTGGGTAAGCAGTCCGTCCTCCTCGCTCTCGTCCATGATGCTCTGCAGCTCCGCCTGCAGCAGTTTCTGCAGGGTTTCCGGCGTCAGTCCCCGCTTGAGCATACCGCCAACGGCAACGGAGATGATACCCGTCTCCTCCGAGACGATGACAACCACAGCGTCACTGGCCTCGCTCATGCCGATACCGGCCCGGTGCCGGGTGCCAAGGTCACTGCTGATGGTCGTACTCTCTGTCAGCGGCAGTACACAGCCTGCGGCCGCAATGCGGTTCCGCCGTATGATAACGGCGCCGTCGTGCAGAGATGCCTTGGTGAAAAACAGGTTGCGAAGCAGCTCTGTGGAAATCTCCGCGTCAATGATCGTGCCGGTCTTGAAATAATCGTCCAACGCAACCTCCCGCTCAAAGACCAGCAGCACGCCGGTTTTCTCCCGGGCCATGATTTCACAGGCCGTGACCGTCCTGGCGATCGATTGCTCCGTTGCATTCAGCGTGTTTTTTCGGTTGGTCAGCATAGACAGGGACTGGGTGCCGATGCGTTCCAGCAGCCGGCGCAGCTCCGGCTGAAACACGATCACAAGGGCGATCACGCCGATTTCCAGAATATTGGTCAGGATGAAATTCAGCATCCGCATTTTTGCCACGCCAGTCAGCCAGGTCACAAGCAGCATCACGACGATGGCCGAAACAATCCGGATGGCGCTGGAGGACTGGATGCGCAGAAGAATCACATAGATGATGGCCGCAACGATCAGAATGTCGAGAATGTCAGCCAATCCGATAGAGGAAATCAGGGAGCGCATCCCATCGAAGAAAGTTGAGATCGTTGTCACAGTCTGCTCACCAGCTTCTTTCAGGCATAATTATGATTTATTATAACTGATTTCTCCTCCGATTACAAGGGCATCCTGCCGGTTTCTTCTTCTTTCCTCCGCCCAGCTCCGCCACCGCGGCGGCAAAGCAGTCGATCTCCCGCTCCGTCGTGAACGCCGAAGTGCTGAGACGAACGGTACCCGTTTCCAGGGTTCCGGCGGCGGCGTGGGCCAGAGGCGCGCACTGAAGGCCGGCCCGAACAGCAATCCCCTTCCGTGCCAGCCCTTCCGCCGCCGTCTCGCAGTCCATCCCAGAGAATTGGACGGAGAGGACGCCGGCCTGATCCGGCCCCGCGAAGATGCGGATCCCCTCCAGCCTTTCCAGCTGTCTGACCACCCGCCGCACCAGCAGCGCCTCCCGCTCCGCGACGGTCTCCGGGCCTGTGCGCTGTACAAACCGGAGCCCCGCCTCCAGTCCCGCGATGCCAGGCACGTTGGCAGTCCCCGGCTCGAGGCGGTCCGGCAGGAAGTCCGGCATTTCCAGTTGCTGAGACAGACTGCCGGTGCCGCCCTCCACCAGCGTCCGCTCCGGTACTCGGCCGCAGATCAGCACACCGGTGCCCTGAGGACCGTAGAGCCCCTTGTGCCCCGGCATGGCCAGATAGGCCGCCCCCAGCTCCCGCAGGGACAGGGGCAGGATTCCTGCCGACTGGGCGGCGTCTACGATCAAGGGAACATTCCGCTCCCGGCAGAGGGCAGCAATCCCTTCCAGCGGCAGAATAAAACCGAACACGTTGGAGACATGGGTGCAGATCACCGCCCTGGTATCCTGCGTCACGGCCTCCCGGAAGGCCGCCAGCGTCCCTGCCCGGTCAAAGAGTTTGCTCTCCGCCACGAAAATAGAGGCGCCGACGGCAGCCAGAGGCCGCATGACCGCGTTATGCTCAAATGCGGAGACGACCACGCGGTCGCCAGGCCCGACCAGGCTTTTGATGGCGATGTTAAGGCTGTGGGTGGCGCTGGAAGTAAACGCCACCTGCTCCGGCTCACAGGAAAAGAAGTCTGCGAACCGCTCCCGGCAGCGATAGACGGTCTCCGCCGCCTCCATGGCCTCCCGGTACCCGCCCCGGCCGGGGCTGGCGCAGCGCTCCATGGCCCGCAGCATGGCGGCGCGCACCTCCGGCGGTTTCTGGAAAGAGGTAGCCGCACTGTCCAGATAGATCACAGCACAACCTCCTCCAGCGCGCCGCCTTCCAGCACGCGGTAGACTGCCTGATAGGCGATCTGATGCTCCCGCAGGATTTCTACCGCCGGCCAGAGGTCGGCTTCAGGAATGGCCAGCGAGTAGCCGCAGCCGCGGGCAGCCATTTCTTTCGGCGTCCGGCGCAGGTCCGCCGCAATGCCGCGGCTCTGCAGCGCCCGCTGGCCGCTCTGCGCCCGCGTCAGCGATAAAAAGGTAAACAGATATTCCGTCATAAGGCTTCCCTCCCGCCCTATCTTATGCGGCAGCCTCCGGTTTCGACTGTTCCCCCGAAAAAAGTCCCGGATCTCTCGATCCGGGACTTTGGTTACGCTTCCTCTTCCTCTTCTTCCGTCTGGGCTTTCTTCTTTTTATTCCGGCACAAAACGAACAGAACAATCCCGCCAGTCAGCAGAACCGCTGCCGCAGCCAGAATCCAGATCACCTTTTTATCTGCAAACACCTTCATCGGGCCATCCGCGCTGTGAATGAATCCAAAACTCATACTTTACGCTCCTTTCCGCTCGAGAAGGCAGACCGCCTGGGCGGCCATGCCCTCGCCGCTTCCTGTAAATCCCAAATGCTCCTCCGTGGTTGCCTTCACGCTGACCTGCCCCGGCTGAAGTCCGAGGACGGCGGCGATGTTCGCTGCCATCCGCGGCAGGTGGGCCGCCAGCCTGGGCCGCTGGGCCACAATCGTGGAGTCAATGTTCTCCACGCGCCAGCCCGCTATGTCCAGCCGCCGACCGACCTCTGCCAGCAGCACCAAGCTGTCGCAGCCGAGGTAGCGATCGTCGGTGTCCGGGAACAGCTTGCCGATGTCTCCCAGGGCCGCCGCCCCAAGAAGGGCGTCCATGACCGCGTGGACGAGGACATCGGCGTCGGAGTGGCCGTCGAGCCCCAGCTCCCAGGGAATCTCCACCCCGCCGAGAATCAGCTTCCGGCCCGCCTTCAGCCGGTGGACGTCATAGCCCTGTCCGATCCTCATTGGCCGTCGCTCCTTCTCGCCAGGGCGTTGACCACCGCCAGATCCAGCCGGGTCGTGACCTTCAGGTTTTCCTCCGCCCCGGCGACGATGTTGACCTTCATGCCCATCTGCTCCACGGCCGCGCAGTCGTCGGTGACTTCGATTTTCTTCTGAATCGCGTTGATGGTGGCGGCGCGGATGAGGTCGGCGTCAAAGACCTGGGGCGTCTGCATGGCGTAGAGCTTGGCCCGGTCGGGCGTGGAGACGCCGACGCCGCCCTCGATGACCCGGATGGTGTCCCGCACCGGCATGGCCGGGACGGCTGCGCCGGTCTTGGCCGCCATGGTGATGGCCGCCGTGATGATCTCCTGGGAGACCAGCGGCCGGGCGCCGTCGTGAATGGCAATGAGCTTGCACTTTTTATCGCACCAGTTGAGACCCTTGTTGACTGACTCCGCCCGGGTGACGCCTCCGTTGACAACGGCCTTCACCTTGGCGATGCCGCCCTCCCGCAGGATCTCCTCCACCCGGACACGGAGATCCTCCCGGGCGACCACGATGATCTCCTGCACCGCAGGATTTTTCTCAAAGGCCTCCGCCGTGCGGAGGATCATCGGTTTCCCGGCGATCTCCGTGACGATTTTATCCACGCCGCCCATGCGGGTGGAGCTGCCTGCGGCCACAATGACGGCCGAGCATCTGGGAAGCGCGACCTTACCAGTCAGAGCACCGAGAATGTCCAGCGCTTTTTTCATATCTGTCTCTCCTTTCGCGGTTGGATCGGGGAAATCAAAGCTGCATTACGGTCTTTTTGAATTCTTTGCCGCGGACATCAAAGTTTTTGAAGCGGTCAAAGGAGGCGCTGGCCGGTGAGAACAGGACAATGTCCCCCGGCTCCGCTTCCCGGGCCGCCGTCCGCACGGCCTCGTAGAAATCGTCGATTTCCAGTATTTTCGGCGCTTCCTGCGCATCCTTTTCCGCCTGTTCCGTCGCAGCACGGATCTTCGGCGCCGTTGCGCCGGTCAGCACCAGTGTCTTGACGTGGACGCAGATTTCAGGCCCGAGGACATCATAGGGAATCTGCTTGTCATAGCCTCCGGCAATCAGAATGACCTTCTGCCCAAAGCTGCGCAGGCCGGCAATGGTGCGGGAGGGGCTGGAAGCGATGGAATCGTTATAATAGGTGACGCCGTCCCGAACCCGGACCAGCTCAATCCGGTGCTCGACGCCGCCAAAGCTGCGAGCCACCTTCCGGATGCAGTCATCGGGCACCAGACCCTCGACGGCACAGATAGCGGCCATGTAGTTTTCCACATTGTGGATGCCGGGGAGCAGAATGTCGCTCTGCCGCAGCAGCTCCTGTCCGTCCCGGTAGATGACGCCGTCCTGCAGGCAGACGCCCCGCTTCAGGAATTCCTGCCGGGAGAACAGCCGCACCACCCCCACGGCCTCCGGGGCGAAGCCGTCGGTGATGGCATTGTCGTGGTTCAGAACCAGAACGTCCGCCGGACACTGGTGCAGGAAGATCTGCTTCTTGGCCGTGACATACTCGTCCATATCGGTGTGGTGGTCGAGATGGTTCGGGGCCAGATTGGTGACAACTGCGATGCATGGCGATCGCTCCATATCCATGAGCTGGAAGGAGCTGAGCTCCACCACAGCGATATCGCCCAACTCCATCTCATCGCTGCGGGGCAACAGGGGCGTGCCGATGTTGCCGCCGAGAAAGACCCGCTTTCCGGCGGCTTTCAGCATCTCCGCGATCAGCGTGGTCGTGGTCGTCTTGCCGTCGGAGCCGGTGACGGCCAGGATGGTGCAGGGACAGACCTCGAAGAACACCTCCATCTCCGAGGTGATCTCTGCCCCCTGGCGGATCAACGCCTGGATTTCCGGCATCGTCGGCAGCATACCCGGCGTGCGGAACACGACGTCCGCCGAAAGATTGCTGAGGTAATCGTCCCCAAGCCGCAGCTTCGCGCCCTGGCGCTCCAGGTCCAGAACTTCTTCGTCCAGTTTTTCCCGGGGCGTCCTGTCACAGGCGATCACGTCGAGGCCGTTTTCCAGCAGCAGCCGCACCAGAGGCCGGTTGCTGACGCCAAGGCCCAGCACCAGAATCTGTTTTCCCCGATATCGTTCCAAATATGAACGGAGCTTCATTTCCAAATCCTCTTTTCAGGAAATATGTGGTCTTATTATACTTGTTTTTTCGCGGGATTGCAACGCATTTGACATCAGAGGGAAAATAAAGTATACTGATGCTGCGACCGGGTCGGACAGCCGCGCGGAGAGTGCCGAAAGGCCCTCTGTGAGGAAAGTCCGGGCTCCACAGGGCAAGGATAACGGGTAACACCCGCCCAAGGCGACTTGCGGAAAAGTGCAACAGAGATATACCGCC
>CAMGPO010000032.1 GCA_946060825.1 uncultured Clostridia bacterium
GGCTCAACAACCGCAAGGCCGGCCTGCCGGCCTACCTGATGGTGGACATGGTCACCCAGGAGGCCAGCGTCCACCGCCTTACTGAGGGAATGCGCTATTCCCCGTCGGAGCTGTTCTTCCGGAACCTGCAGCGCCATCTGCGCCTCCAGTATCCAACCCTGATGTTTGACGACGTCAACTTCGAGATCGATGACGAGGGCAATCCCTGGTGGGTGGCCTCGGTGCTGACCAAGCGGATCGGCCTCTTCGGCGGCTCCGACGTTCAGGGCGCGGTGCTCTGCAACGCCGTCACCGGCGAAAGCACCTACTACGCCATGGAGGACGTCCCCACCTGGGTGGATCGGGTTTGCACCGCCGACCTCATCATCCAGCAGTACGACTACCACGGCACCTACCAGGGTGGCTTCTGGAACTCCCTCTTCGGCCAGAAGAACGTGACCTCCACGACCGAGGGCTACAACTATATCGCCCAGAACGACGACGTCTGGGTCTACACCGGCATCACCTCCGTCACCGGCGACGAGAGCAACGTCGGCTTCATCCTGGTCAACCAGCGCACCAAGGAGTCCCGGTACTACGCCATTCCCGGCGCCGAGGAATACTCAGCCATGAACTCCGCCGCCGGCGCGGTGCAGGATCTCAAGTACAGCGCCACCTTCCCCCTGCTGCTCAACATCTCCGGCGAACCGACCTACTTCATAGCCCTCAAGGACAGCTCCCAGCTCGTCAAGATGTACGCCATGGTCAACGTCCGGCAGTACCAGATCGTCGCCACCGGCAGCAGCGTGGCCGACTGCGAAACCCAGTACCAGACTCTGCTGCAGAAAAACAACATCGTCGAGGTGGCAGATCCCACAGCCGACGCTGGCACCGTCACCGGCGTGATTGAGGAGCTGCGCAGCGCCGTCATCGACGGCAACACCTGGTATTTCATCAAGCTGGAGGACGATCCCCTCTACTACCAGATCAGCGCCGCCGGCAGCCGGAACGCCGTCCTCCTGAACGTGGGCGACGCCGTCACCATCCGCTTTGTTCCCTCCGACGGCCCGATCGCCGACGCAATTCAACTGGAAATGAGCTGATTTCATGCGAAAAAACCTGACAGGCGCCCTCCTGGGCGCCTGTTTTTCCCTCTCGCTCTGCCTGATTCTGGCA
This sequence comes from uncultured Clostridia bacterium, assembly GCA_946060825.1. GTDB lineage: Bacteria > Bacillota > Clostridia > Oscillospirales > Oscillospiraceae > RGIG3159. The sequence goes on from CAMGPO010000032.1 coordinate 1,156, forward strand.
GTTCCCGCAAAAGCTGCCGCCATAGCTCTGACCTTTGACGACGGCCCCAGTCCCCTGACCGGTGAGCTGCTGGAAATCCTGCGGGAGGAGGACGTCCCCGCCACCTTCTTCCTCTGCGGCTACCGGCTGGAACAGTTCCCGGAGGCCGCCGCCCTGCTGGCCGATACCAATCACGAGCTGGGCGTCCACGGCTACAGCCACACGGCCATGAGCAAGCTCTCCGGCGAGGTCCTTCGGGAGGAGCTGGACAAGACCCGCGCCCTGATCCTCGAGACCACGGGCCGGGAGCCGGCGCTGCTCCGGCCGCCCGGCGGCCTCTGCAGTCCGGACGTCCGGACGGCGGCGGAGGAACGGGGCTGGCCTGTCATTCTCTGGTCCGTGGATCCGGAGGACTGGCGGCCCGGAGTCAGCGGAGCGGCGGTCTGCCGCCGGGTCACGGAGAATGCCGCCGACGGAGCCGTCATCCTGCTCCATGACCTGGACCGCCGCACCCTGGACGCCCTGTCCGGCATGATCCGGACGCTGAAGGAGCAGGGCTTCGAGTTCCTGGCGGTCTCGGCCCTGGCAGAGCGGCAGGGGACTGCTTTGGAGCCAGGCTTCTGCTATCGAAGTTTTTCCTCTGATTCGGGATAGTTAGAACTACAATCCTGTGATATACTGGAGAAAATGATGCGAATTGGATGCTGTTTTGATGTAGTATCCCGGTATCTCACAAACCGGAGGTAGCCTATGAAACGACTGCTTGCCCTGCTGCTTTTGCTCTGTCTTCTGGCCGGATGCGGAAGTGCACCCGAAACCCCGGCAGAGACGCCGGAGATCCCTATCCAGTTTGAGCCAGAAACACCGGAAGCGCCTCCCGCCCCAGCGCCAACGCTGATGGACGGCCGCGAACCGTTGGACGAGGACGGCGTCCTCTGGTATCTGCCCAACGAGGCTGTGGAGGAATTCTGCTACCAGGACCTCTACCCCTTTGGAGACGAGCTGTTGGTCACGGGTCTGTGCTATACCGGCAATCCCTATGACGGCGACCCCGGCGGTTCCGCCGTCAGCCTGCGTCTGGCGGTGCTCAGTCCCGAGACGGGACAGGTGCTCTGCGAAACAACGATGGAAGGCGTGGATTCGCCTCAGGTGCAGATCTGCGGCGACCGCATCGCCATCTGCGACTGCGGCTCCGGAACGGTCTTCCTGCTGGACAATCAGCTCCGTCAAACCGCCGACTGTCATGTGGCCGACGAGTGGGAGACCTTCTATGCAAACGCCAGCGGCGATACGGTCTACCTGTTCTCCGGCGACAACAGCATCGTGGCCGTCGACCTTGCCTCGGGCCAGCGCACGCCCGTCCTGGAAAACGTCTGCGGCCTCTACACCTCCGGCCGCTGCGGCAATGCCGTCACCATCAACTATGTGGACAGCGAGACCCTGCTGACGATCTGCGGAACCCTCGACCTGGAGACCGGCGAGATCCGGACCCTGCCGGTGCGGGGCGAATACTACGGCGTGGAAAGCGTCGGAGACGTCTGGATCGCCGGCGTGATCTACCAATATGAAAACTATCTGGTCGGGACCGGTGAAGATCCCAGCGTGCTCCATCTGCCGGATGGGACGCTGAGCCTGCTGCCGGATTCCGCCCGGCTGCTGATCACCAGGGTCATGGACGACGGCGTCCGGGAGCTGTCCCTCTATGAGGCCGACGGCCGCTTTCTCTCCTCCTTCCGGCAGAACGACGGCTGGAACGCCTACTACAGCGAGCCGGTCTGGTCGGAGCGCTGGGGCGGCTACCTCTTCACCTCCACCGATTCGAATGGCAAGGTCCGGCTGATGTTCTGGGATCTCGCGGCGCAGACCGGCGGCACGGATCTGGAGCTGACGCTTTTGTCCGCCCTGACGGAGGACACCGGCGGTACTGCCGTGGCCCAGGAGCTGTACGACCGGGCCGCCGCCCTCTCAGAGCAGTATGGCGTCCACATCAAGATCGCCGACCAGTGCGCCACGGAGTACAACACCTACACCGTGGTACAGGATCTCGATTACTGGCACATCTCCACCGGCCTCGACTCCCTGGAAACCGCCCTCTCCAACTATCCGGAGGGCTTCATGGAGCAGCTTCTCTACGGTACATATTATGAGACGGAGATCAACCTGACCGGCGCGCTGACGCCTGTCGGAATGCCCGAGGACGCCAACGGCTTTACCTCCTTTGCCGCCTTCGTGGAGCCGCAAAACGGCAAGCACGTCGTCGTCATGGACCTGGGGCAGATGGGCTATATTGAAGAAAACTTCTACCACGAGATGTCCCACATCATCGACGACAAGCTCAGATTCGATTCCATCTACCGAGAGGACGCCCTCTACTCCGAGGAGGGCTGGATGGAACGGAATCCGCCGGGCTTCATCTACTGCTACGACTACTACCATCTCTCCGAGGATGTCTACACGGACGGCTGGGACAGCTACTTCATCGACACCTACGCGCGCACGTTCCCGACCGAGGACCGGGCCCGGGTAATCGAGTACGCCATGATCGGCTGGGACTGGATGTTCAGCGAGGAGGTCAACGCTCCGCTGCGGGAGAAGCTGCGCTACTATGCAGCCTGCATCCGCGACGCCTTTGACACAACCGGGTGGCCGGAGGTCACCCTCTGGGAAGAACCCCTTCAAAATTCCACCACAGGAGGAACATCATCATGACAATGGAAGAAATCCGCACTGCGGCAAAGGCGCAGATGGGCGGCAAGTGCAAGGCCTGTCCCGTCTGCAACGGCATGGCCTGCCGGGACGCCATTCCCGGCCCCGGCGCCAAGGGCGACATCGCCGTCCGCAACTACGAGGCCTGGCAGAACATCCGGGTCAACATGGATACCATCTGCGAGAGCGGGCCGGTGGACCTCTCTCTCGAGCTGTTCGGCCGGAAGTTCCGCTATCCCTTCTTTGCCGGTCCTGTCGGCGCCGTCTATCTCCACTACGGCGATCTGCTGGACGATCTCAAATACAATGAAATCCTGGTCGCCGCCTGCAAGGAGGCCGGCATCTGCGCGTTCACCGGCGACGGCACCAACTACGACGTCATGAAGGGCGCCGCCCGCTGCATCCGGGAGGCCGGCGGCGTCGGCGTGCCCACGGTCAAGCCCTGGAACGTGGAGACCCTCCGGGATAAATTCGAGCTGGTGCGGGAGTCCGGCGCCTTTGCCGCCGCCATGGACATCGACGCCGCCGGTCTGCCCTTCCTCAAGGGTCTGAATCCGCCGGCAGGCAGCAAGACCGTGGCTGAACTGCGGGAGATCGTCGGCATGGCCGGCGTGCCGTTCCTCGTCAAGGGCATCATGACCGTCAAAGGCGCCCTGAAAGCACAGGAGGCCGGAGCCGACGGCATCGTCGTCTCCAACCACGGCGGCCGTGATCTGGCTGGCTGCCCCTCCACCGCCGAGGTGCTGCCCGAAATCGTCGAAGCCCTGCGGGGCTCCGGGATGACGATCCTGGTGGACGGCGGCCTGCGCAGCGGTACCGACATTTTCAAGGCCCTGGCTCTGGGCGCGGATGCCGTTCTGCTGGCCCGGCCCTATGTAACAGCGGTCTACGGCGGCGGCGCCGAGGGCGTCAAAGCTCTGACAGAGAAGCTGGCCGCGGAACTTGAGGCTGCCATGACCATGTGCGGCGCCCGCAGCATTGCCGGCATCACACCGGACATGGTCCGGCTCCCCTGACACATTCTGCCTGGCACGCTCGGGGACGGTAAAACCGTCCCCGAGTTTTTTGCTGTCTCTTGCAATCCCGTGTCGATTCCGATATAATCAGGGTGGCAGACGAGCTGGCAACATTTCTCTCGGTATTTCTGCCGGTTTCTGCATATGCTACCAAAGAAGGAGGGGGCAGCTTGGACAAAACCGTACTGGATCGATATGAAGCGCTCCTGAGCTGCCTGGACCGGCCGGCCTTTCTGGTGCAGGATGGCGCGATCATCCTGCAGAACAGCTGCGCCGCGCCGGCAGAGGATGCCCTGCGCCGTCTGCTCGACGCCGGCCCCCTGTGCGCGCCCTCGGCCGTCACGGAAGACTGCTGGAGCTTTACGGTCCGCGCAATGGACGAGCTCTATATGGTGCAGGCCGCCCATCTTCCGCAGCTCTCGGCCATGGAGTCTGCTATCCGGTCGCTGCGCGTCCCGCTGACGGACCTCTTTGCCGCCGTCGGCGCGTTGATGCCATGGCTGGAAGAGACGGAGAATCCCTCGCTGCGGAACCGGACCGCGGAACTGAACCAGGGCCTCTACCGGCTGCTGCGGGCCATTGACAACGTGGGCTTTCTGGCGGAAAAGGAGCTCCGGTTCCAGCCGGAGCCGGTGGAGTTTGTCACCTTTCTGTACCATCTGGAACAGGACGTCAAGGACCTCTGCCAGCTGGCCGGCGTCCGGTTTGTACTGCAAACATCCGTCAAAACAATTCGCATCTCGGCAGACCGGCAGCTTCTGGAGCGCGCCATCCTCAATCTGCTCTCCAATGCCATCCGTGCCGCCCGGCCGGGCAGCGAGATTCTGCTCCTGCTTTCGAAAAATAAGGGAAAGGCTGTGCTGGAAATCCGGAACACCGGCGAACCGCCGGAGAACTTCGAGGACATCCTCACCTATGGCGAACCGCCGGCGGACCGCCAATCCGGCACGGGCCTCGGCCTGCTGCTGGTCCGGCGAATCGTCCAGGCCCACAACGGCGTATTCCTCTTCCAGCCCCGGGAGGACGGCGCCTCCGCCATTCTCTCTCTTCCGGTCTGTCAGGATCTGGCCACCACGCTTCGTTCCCCGGTCCAGGCTGTCGACTACGCCGGCGGCTTTAATCACCAGCTTCTGGAGCTTTCCGACGTGCTGCCCGCAGAAGCCTTTGGCGCAGCAAGCATCGATTGATCCGTTCACTTCCGCCTGTCCCACCCACGGACCAGGCGGTTTTTTTGCGCAAAGGAAATTTCCTGGAAAAATATCCAAGTTTCCCCGGGGAAACCTGTCAAAAACCGGCGTTTTTTCATTTGCTTTTTCCCGAACGCAGTGTTAGAATTTCCTCTGCACAATATCGAAAGGACCTGGAACCATGCAAACACTCTTATCTGTCGCTTTTGCCCTTCTGGCCGGCCTGATGATGACCCGCCTCATGAAGCGCTTTCGTCTGCCCGACGTCACCGCCTACCTGCTCGCCGGCCTGCTGATCGGTCCCTTTTTTCTGGGCCGCCTCGGGATTCCCGGCGTCGGTTTTTCCTCCTATGAAGAACTGGACGGCCTGACTTTGATCTCCAATGTGGCCCTGGGCTTCATCGCCTTCTCCATCGGCAACGAGTTCCGCCTCAGTGCCCTGAAAAAGACCGGCCGCCAGGCGTTCGTCATCGGTGTCGTCCAGGCCTGTGTCGCCACAGCCCTGGTAGACGTCGCTCTGCTGCTCTTCCACCTGGCCGCGCCCGATGTTCTCTCCGCTCCCGCCGCCATCACCCTCGGCGCCATCGCCGCGGCCACGGCCCCGGCGGCCACGCTGATGGTCGTCCGCCAGTACAAGGCCAAGGGCGAACTGACCAGCCTGCTGCTGCCCATCGTCGCCCTTGACGACGCCGTCGGCCTGGTGCTCTTCGCCGTCTCCTTCGGCATCGCCCGGGCCTTGACCAGCGGCGTCGTGGACGTCTTCTCCGTCCTCGTCAACCCGGCCATTGAGATTATCGGTTCCCTTCTGCTGGGCGCTGTCGCCGGTTACGTCCTGACCAAGCTGGAAACCCTGTTCCACTCCAACACCAACCGCCTCGCCATGACCATCGCCTTTGTGTTCCTGACCGTGGCCCTCTCCATGCTGGAGGTCACTGCCGGCCCCGTGACCATCGGCTTCTCCTCTCTGCTGGTCTGCATGATGCTGGGCACCGTGTTCTGCAACATCTGCCCTCTGTCCGAGGACCTGATGGGTAAGGCCGACCGCTGGACCTCCCCGCTGATGGTGCTGTTCTTCGTCATCAGCGGCGCGGATCTCGAACTGGAGGTTTTCTCCCAGCTGCTGGTTGTCCTTATCGGCGTCATCTACGTTCTGACCCGGTCTGCCGGCAAGTACTTCGGCGCCCGGCTCTCGGCCAGAGCCACCGGCTGCAGCCATGACGTGACCAAATACCTGGGTATCACCCTCCTGCCCCAGGCCGGCGTGGCCCTGGGGATGTGCGTAACTGCCCAGGCCCTCGGTGCCGACGGCTCCCTGATCCGCAACATCGTCCTCTTTGCCGTCCTCGTCTATGAGCTGGTCGGCCCGCTGATGACCAAGTGGGCCCTGACCCAGGCCGGCGACATCCAGCCGATGCCCGAGGAAATTGTCCACCGCCGGGAAAAGAAACTGGCGGAGGCCGAGACGAAGGAGCTGGTTATCCGTATTCAGGAAAAGAAATCCCGGCACAAACACTGAATATCCGGACCGCAGCGCATTTTCTGTGCTGCGGTCCTGTTTTGTCCTTGACCACCAGAGCAGAATATGATAGTATCATATTAAGAATGATTCTTAATATAAGCAGTAAATTTCCATGACAAAAGAAGAACTGCGCGTCAAACCGCGGGCGGGCCGCTATGTCTGCGATGACGGTCTGGTGACCACCCTATATGTGGCCATGGCTCTGGGCCGCCCTCTGCTGATTGAGGGTGCCGCCGGCGTCGGCAAGACGGAGATTGCCAAGGTGATGGCAGAGGCTCTTGGCAGGGAGCTGGTGCGGCTCCAGTGCTACGAAGGTCTGGACGAGAGCAAGGCCCTCTATGAATGGAACTACCAGAAACAGCTCCTGTCCATCCAGGTCAACATGGGCAGCAAGCCCTCTGACGAGCTGACTCGCTCTCTGTTCAGCGACGAGTACCTGCTGGAACGTCCCCTGCTGAAGTCCATCCGGTCGGAGGAGCCGGTGGTGCTGCTGATCGACGAGATCGACAAGGCCGACGAGGAGTTTGAGGCCTTCCTGCTGGAGCTGCTCTCGGAGCAGCAGGTGACAATTCCGGAGATCGGCACCATTCGAGCCAGAACCACACCCTTTGTGGTGCTGACCAGTAACCACGCCCGGCCCCTCTCCGAGGCCCTGCGCCGCCGCTGCGCCTACCTCTACCTCGACTACCCTGACATCGACAAGGAGGTGGCCATCATTCAGGCCCGCCTGCCGGAGATCAACGCCCGTCTGGCCCTGCAGGTGGCCACGGCTACCCATGCCCTGCGGCAGAACGAGCAGATTTTGAAGAAGCCCTCCATCGCCGAGGCGCTGGACTGGGTCGCGGCCCTGGACGCCCTGGGCGTGGAGGAGCTCAGC
>CAMGPO010000033.1 GCA_946060825.1 uncultured Clostridia bacterium
CGGTGATCAGGGGCGTGTGGACATAGACGAAGTCCCGCTCCTGGAAGAACTTGTGGATGGCGTAGGCCGCCAGGCTGCGGACGCGGAACACGGCCTGGAAGGTGTTGGTCCGGGGCCGCAGGTGGGTGATGGTGCGCAGGTACTCCATGGTGTGCCGCTTGGGCTGCACCGGGTAGTCCGGCGTGGAGGGGCCTTCGACGGCAACGGTATCGGCCTGGATTTCGAAGGGCTGCTTGGCGTCGGGCGTCTCCACGAGGGTGCCGTCCACCAGAACGGCGGCGCCGATGTTCAGCTTGGAGATGGCAGCGAAGTTCTCCATCTTGTCGCTGATGACGACCTGCACCGGCTCGAAGAAGGTGCCGTCGCTCAGCACCAGGAAGCCGAAGTTCTTGGAGGCCCGGAGGTTTTTGATCCAACCGCCGATGGAGACCTTTTTACCGGCATAGGCGGCGGTGTTTTTGTGCAGTTCTCTGACAGAAATCAGATCCATGGTGATCTTCTCTCCTTTATCGATCAATGAATTTTACAGCAGCATGATACCCGCCTGCTGGCAGGTATTCCGGGTATTCTCATCCCAGATGGAGCACTGGACCTCGCCGATGTGGGCGCAGCCCATCATCAGCATACAAAGGCGGGACTGGCCAATGCCGCCGCCGATGGTCAGGGGCAACTCGCCGGCCAGCAGGGCCTTGTGGAAGGGCAGCTCCCGGCGCTCCTCGCAGCCGGACAGCGTGAGCTGGCGGGCCAGGGACTCCTCGTCCACACGGATACCCATGGAGGAGATTTCAAAGGAGCGCTGGAGGACGTCGTTCCAGTAGAGGATGTCGCCGTTGAGCGCCCAGTCGTCGTAGTCGGGGGCACGGCCGTCGTGGGGCTTGCCGGAGCGCAGCTTGCCGCCGATCTGCATCAGGAACACGGCCTTGTCGGGATGCTCCCGCAGGAAGGCGGTCTCCCGCTCGGAGCCGCTCTTCAGGTCGGGATAGCGGTCCTCCAGTTCCTGGGTGGTGATGACGATCAGCTCCCGGGACAGGTTCGTGTGGAGCTGGGGAAACTGGATCTTCAGCATCTCATTGGTGACGTAGACGCAGTTGACGATCTTCTGCACCGTGTCCACGATGTAATCGCGGGTGCGGTCCTCCCGGCGGATGATCTTCTCCCAGTCCCACTGGTCAACGTAGACCGAGTGGAGATTGTCGAGGACTTCGTCCCGGCGGATGGCGTTCATATCGGTATAGAGGCCGGTGCCTACGCGGAAGTCGTAGCGCTTCAGGGCGTAGCGCTTCCACTTGGCCAGGGAGTGCACCACCTGGCTGTCGGCGCCGACGTCGGGCACGTCGAAGGAGACGGGACGCTCATAGCCGTTGAGATTGTCGTTGAGGCCGGAGGCCTCCTCCACAAACAGCGGGGCGGAAACCCGCCGCAAATTCAGGGCGTTGCAGAGATTTTCCTGAAAATTCTTCTTGATAAATTCGATTGCGCATTGGGTCTCGTAGACAGGCAGGGGAGAATGATATCCCGCGGGAATCACGACTTTGGCCATGCTCGATCCTCCTTCTTCATGATGATGTTCTTTGCAGTGCAAAAGGATGCTACCTAGTATACGCCATTTGGCGCGGCAATACAAGGTTTATTTGTGTTTTTTTACCGTTCCGGCTCCTCCTCCGCGAAGGGATGGCCGGGCAACACCGTCTCCCGGATGAAGCGGAAGGTCTCCGCCTCGCCCCTGTCCCGGAGCATTCCCAGCAGGAAGCGCAGCTTCCGGCAGGTCTCCGGGTGGATCAGGCTGGTCTCCCGGGCGCGGTCAAAGTATTCCAGGGGTGAGGCGTCGGTGTAGGCCTTGCCCTGATAGGTTTTGCAGGCCGCAATGCGGTCCATGACCATCTCCACCAGATAGCGGTTGGGCATCGGCACGGGGCCGTAGGTCTTGGTGCCGGGAATCAGATCCGTCCAATATTCAAAGTGGTGCTTGTTCCGCCCCTTGTGGTGCATCCAGGCGGTGGAATACCCAAACAGCTCCCGCTCCCGGACGTTGGGGCTGCGGGTACCCTGATAGTAGCGGACGCCGGGCCAGAACTCCGTGGGCGAGAATTTGGACAGGTCGTGGGTCAGCCCCTGGCGAATCAATCCCACCCGGAAACAGCCCCGCATCACCAGCCAGCGGTGCTTGGTCACCGTCTTCAAATGCCCGAAGAAATCCACATTGCTCACCTCTCCCCTATTCTACGCGATTTTCTCCCGTTTCGCAAGCACCGGCAGAAAAAGGAGCCCGCCATAAGGCGGGCTCCCCGTTTTATCCAATCGATACCGGCACAAAGCCAGCCTTTCTCCGCTCGAGGACCTGGGTGAAGCCGAGGCGGCGCAGCCGTTCCAGCGTCTCCCCGAAGGCGAAATCGAGGTGCTCCGCCCGGTGGGCGTCGGAGCTGAGAATCACCTGTCCCCCGGCCTCCCGGATCGTCTGAAGCAGGAAATCCGCCGGATAGGGGCTATTCCGCAGCCCCCGGGCCATGGCCCCGGTGTTGACCTCCACGGCCTTTACCGCCGGGATGGCCGCCAGCAGCGCCTCCCGGGCGCAGTCCCGGTAGGCCTCCGTCTCCTCGACCATCGAGAACTTGGTCAGCAGGTCGAAGTGGCCCAGAACGTCGGGCCGGACGCGGAGAATCTGCTCCGCCAGCTCGGAGAAGTAGCGCTTCGCCAGCTCGAGACCGCCGCCCGCCGCTTCCAGCAGCCGCCGGAAGTTGGGCACATCCTCGTCCACGGGCAGATACTCCCCGCCGATGCGGACATAGTGGGCGGAGCCGATCACATAGCCGGTCTCCAGCGCCGGCGCATCGCCGGCCAGGTCGTATTCGATGCCGGTCAGCACGTCGATCTGCCCGTCATACCGCTCCCGCAGCCGCCGCAGCTCCGCCGTATAGGCCGCCTCTTTGCCGCGCTGCATACAATACCGCTCGTCAAACCAGGTGTAGCTGTGATCCGAGATGCCGACGGAGTGGAAGCCCTTCCGCAATGCCGTCTCCACGACGGTCTCCATGGAATCCCGTCCGTCCGACCAGACCGTATGGGTATGGATGTTGGAACCAATCTGCATTGTCCTACCTCCGGTCACCAGGAGCGGACCGCCATGATGATGCCGTCGCGCTGCTGCAGGAGCCTGATTTTCTCCTGATGCTCTCCCTCCCGCACCACGGGCACCACGACCTCGATGCCGATGTTGCCGGTGACGCCGCTGCGGGCCTTGATGACGGTGATATCCGCCGCGTCCAGCTCCTGCCGCAGCTCCGCCGTAAGGCCGTTGACCATGGTCAGGTCGCTGAGTTCGATGTAGTAGCGCTCGTTGTTGCTCTCAAACCGGGCCGAAGCCTCCAGCCGGGACATGACCGTCATGGTCATGAACACGATCAATGTGGCGGCGCAGGCGATCTGCGCATATCCGATGCCGCAGGCGAGGCCGATCGAAGCCGTGGCCCAGAGGCCGGCCGCCGTGGTCAGGCCGCGGACATGACTCTTGCCGACCACCAGGATGGAGCCGACACCGAGAAAGCCGATGCCGGAGATGACCTGCGCACCGACACGGAGGGGGTCGTTGCTGTAGCCGAGGATTTCCGTCGTATAGAGGCCGACGATCGCCGAAATCGCCGCGCCGACCGAAACCAGCACATGGGTTCTGAGACCGGCCGCCCGGCCGTGACGTCCCCGCTCCATGCCGATGATACCGCCGCAGGCAACCGCCAGCAGCATCCGCACGATGACGGACGGCGTGGTATAGGCCTGGAAAAACGAAATGATTGCGTGATACACCCCAAGGACCTCCCATCTGAACACCTGGCCGCGGCCGGCTGCCGCAGCGCGAAATGTCCCTCTTTTTCTATATTATAAGGTCCCTTTGTCGAATATGCAAGAGTATTTTTACATAGATTTTACATTTGCAGACCATAGATTTAATCCTGCATCGCCTCCTGCAGCTTCGCCAGCGCTTTTTTCTCAATGCGGGATACATAGGAACGGCTGATGCCGCAGCGGGCGGCGATTTCCCGCTGGGTCTCCGGGCGGCGGCCGCCCAGGCCGTAGCGCCAGGTCAGAATCTCCTTCTCCCGCGGCGTCAGCACCCGGTCCACCGCGGCGTAGAGCCGGCCGTACAGCTCCCGGGTGCTGAGGTCCTCAAACAGGTCCTCGTCCGAACAGATCACGTCCATCAGCGACAGGGCCGTGCCGTCCCGCCCTGTCTCGATGCACTCGGAGAGCGAGATGTCGCTTGCCGATTTTCGCTGGCTCCGGAAGTGCATCAGGATCTCATTTTCCACGCAGCGGGCCGCATAGGTCGCCAGGCGGGCGCCCTTGGAGGCGTCGAAGGTCGAAATCCCCTTGATGAGCCCGATCGTGCCGATGGAGATCAGGTCCTCCTGATCCGACTCCGGCGTGTAGTACTTTTTCATGATGTGGGCCACCAGACGCAGGTTCCGCTCAATCAGAATGTTTCGCGCCTCCAGGTCTCCGCCCGCCGCCAGCTCCAGATAGTGCCGTTCCTCCTTTGCGCTGAGCGGCCTCGGAAAGGATCCGCCCGAGAGCCGCAGCGAATACAGCATACTGCCCAGTATCATCAGCACGGCTGCCGACAGCATAACACCACCTCCCTGGGAAATCCTATTCCCCGCCGGCACGTCCCAATGACTTCCCAGACACGCGGATTGGCTTGCATTCCGCCTCTGTGTCTGATATGATAGGGTCAATACGCAACAGATATGTTTCTTTTGGAGGTACGCAACATGGAACAGCAGAGAGAACGTCTCGGAAGCAGGCTCGGCTTCATCCTGCTCAGCGCGGGCTGTGCAATCGGCTGCGGCAACGTGTGGAAATTCCCCTGGATGTGCGGGCAGTACGGCGGTGGCGCCTTCGTCCTGCTCTATCTGGTTTTCCTCGTGATTCTCGGCCTGCCGGTTATGACCATGGAATTCTCCCTGGGCCGAGCCGCCCAAACCAGCCCTGTCCGAATGTACCAGACCCTCGCGCCGGAGCAAAAGCGCTGGCATTTCCAGGGCGCTGCCTCTCTGGCCGGCAATGTCGTGCTCATGATGTTCTACACCTCCGTCTCCGGCTGGATTCTCTACTACTTCGTTAAGTCCCTCTCCGGCTCCATGACCGGCCTCACGCCGGAGGCCGTGGACGGCGTCTTTTCCGGGATGATGGGCAGCCCCGCCATCATGGTGGGCTTCATGGCCCTCGTGGTGGTGCTGGGCTTCGCCGTCCTATCCCTGGGCCTGCAGGGCGGCGTGGAGCGGGTGACCAAGTATATGATGCTGGCCCTGCTCGGCCTGATGGCTGTCCTCGCCATCCACAGCTTCACCCTCTCCGGCGCCGCCGAGGGTCTCCGGTTTTACCTGCTGCCCGATTTCTCCAGGCTCGACGGCTCCGTCGTCGTGGGCGCGATGAATCAGGCCTTCTTCACCCTGAGCCTCGGCATCGGCTCCATGGCTATCTTCGGCAGCTACATCGGTAAGGAACACAGCCTGATGGGCGAATCCCTCAATATCATCGTGCTGGACACGGCGGTCGCCCTCGTGGCCGGACTCATCATCTTCCCGGCCTGCTTCACCTTCCGCGTGGAACCGGGCGCAGGCCCCAGACTGCTGTTCATCGCCATGGCAAACGTGTTCTCCGGCATGGCCGGCGGCCGCTGGTGGGGCTCCCTGTTCTTCCTGTTCATGTTCTTCGCCGCCATGTCCACGGTGCTGGCCGTCTTTGAAAACATCCTCGCCTGTGTGCGGGAGCTGACCGGCTGGAGCCGCCGGAAGGCCTGCCTGATCTGCTGCGCCGCCATTCTGGCGCTCTCCCTCCCCTGCGCCCTCGGCTTCAATCTGCTCTCCGGCGTCCATCCCTTCGGCGGCGACAGCGGCATCCTCGACCTCGAGGACTTCATCGTCTCCAACTGCCTGCTGCCCCTCGGCTCTCTGGTGGTCGTGCTGTTCTGCACGCGCAAAAGCGGCTTCGGCTGGGAGCGATTCATGGAGGAGGCCAACACCGGCAAGGGCCTCCGGGTGAAGCGCTGGATGCGGGGGTACATGACCTATGTGCTGCCGCTGATCATCCTCGCCGTGTTCCTCATCGGGATCGTGACCTTCTTCTGAACGAAATGAAAGGATGGCTGCCGCTGTGACCGACTACAAAACGCTGTGCGCCGGGCTGGAAGCGCTGATTGACGGCGTGCCCCACCGGATCGCCAATCTCGCCAACGCCTCCGCCCTGCTCTACGAAACCCTGGACGACCTCAACTGGGCCGGTTTCTACTGGATGGAGGACGGCAAGCTGGTGCTCGGCCCCTTCCAGGGCAAGCCCGCCTGCATCGAAATCGCCGTGGGCCGCGGCGTCTGCGGCACGGCGGTGCAGGAAAACCGGACGCAGCTTGTCCCGGATGTCCACCGGTTCCCGGGCCACATCGCCTGCGACAGCGCCTCAAACTCCGAGATCGTCGTCCCCATCCGGAAGGATGGGATTGTGACCGGCGTTCTGGACATCGACAGCCCCAGCCTGGGCCGCTTCACGGAGGACGACCGGGCTGGGCTGGAGGCCTTCGTCCGGATCCTCGAGCAGCAGCTCTGAAGGGACGCGCCATGGTCTACTTCACCGCCGACCTCCACCTCGGCCACGCCAACATCATCGGCCACTGTGGCCGTCCCTTCGCCTCGGCGGAGGAGATGGACCGCGTGCTGCTCCAAAACTGGAACGACTGTGTCCGGCCCACGGACACGGTCTACATTCTCGGCGACCTCATCTTCCGGAGCAAGGCCCCGGCGGCGGACTATCTGGAACAGATGCCGGGCCGCAAGCACCTGATTACCGGCAACCACGACGCGGGCTGGATGAAAAAGACGGAGCTTGACCGGTATTTTGAAAGCGTCTCGCTGATGGCGGAGATCCGGGAGGGCGGCCACCGCCTCGTGCTCTGCCACTACCCCATGATGACCTGGAACAACGCCGGCCTCGGCTCCTATCACATCTACGGCCATATCCACAACAATACCCGGGACTTCTACTGGCCCCTGCTGCGGCAGATGGATCACGCCCTCAACGCCGGTGTAGACGTCAACGGCTTCCGACCCGTCACCCTCCCGGAGCTGATCGAGAACAACGCCCGCCACCGGGCCTCTCTGTGACGGCAAACCCCCGCACTTCCATCGGAAATGCGGGGGTTTTCTTCAACCCTGCCAGCCCCGGCGGCCGGGGTCGAGGATGTCGGCGGCAGTGTAGAGCAGGGCGTTGCAGATGGCCGCGGCCACGTTGCTGCCGCCCTTGCGGCCCATGGCCACGATGGCCGGAACACTCAGACGGCGGCAGGTTTCCAGCAGCCGCTCCTTGCTCTCGACCACGTTGACAAAGCCCACGGGCACGCCGATGACGAGGGCCGGACGCAGGCCGTCCTCCATCAGGCCGCACAGCTCCAGCAGGGCCGTCGGAGCATTGCCCACAGCCAGAATCGCGTGAGGATAGTCCCGGGCCGCCTTCCGGACGGCCGCCGCCGCCCGGGTTGTCCCCGCCGCTCTGGCTGCCTCCGCGATCTCCGGGTCGGCCATGAAGCAGAGGGCTTCGCCGCCCAGCTTGGCCAGGGCGGGCTTGCTGATTCCGGCGCGGGCCATGTTGGTATCGGTGACAATGACCGGTCCTGCCGCCATGGCCGCCACGCCCCGGGACACGGCGTCCTCCGTAAAGGTCAGGTTTTCGGCGTAATCGAAGTCCGCCGTTGTGTGGATGACCCGCCGGACGACGGCTTCCTGCTCCGGCAGCAGGGAAATGCCCCGTTCCTCCAGTTCTTTCGTAATGATTGCCATGCTGGTGCGTTCAATGTCTGCCGGCAGGTTGTGTTCCACCATGGTAGCTCCTCCTCTTTCGCTCATTGGTATTCCTCCATCATGCGGTAGACGGCGTCCATGTCGAGGGCTGCCCGGACGCCGGCCGCCAGCTTGTCGTATTCCCCGTCGAGGTAGGCGTTCCGGTCTACCGGCGCGGCAGCCTCATAGGTAAGGCCCTTTCGGGCGCAGAGGTGCTTCGCCAGCGCCTCCGTCATCTCGCCGGAGTCGAAGAGGCCGTGGAGATAGGTGCCAAAGATGTTTCCCGCCGTGCAGCCGTCCTCCTGTCCGCCGTCAAGGCGGCAGAAGGGCGCGCCCTGTACCGCCGTGCTGCCGGTGTGGATCTCATAGGCGTCCACCCTTGCCCCGGCGAAGGCCCCGGCCAGAACGGTGCCCTGAACGCGGGTTCTGGTCTTCTGCGGCTCAAATACCGTTTCCGCCGGCAGCAGGCCGAGGCCCCGCAGCGTCCGGACGTCACAGCCCTCGGTGCCCGTCGAGTCGTCGAGAGTCTGCCCCAGCATCTGATAGCCGCCGCAGATACCGAGCACCGGCGTACCGGCGG
>CAMGPO010000034.1 GCA_946060825.1 uncultured Clostridia bacterium
TCCTGCGGCGGCGATTCAAAAATCAGGAGAAACGCCGGGAGGAACCGGCGGAATCCGAAGAAAAACAGGAGAGATCCAAAGAAACCCAGACGGAAACAGAATCTCCTGCCGTCCCGGAGACAGGAGAAGGGCAGAAGGCGGACCGGGATCCCCGCTATGAACGGCTGATCCGTTCGGCCCGGCAGGCCCGGATGACCTATCCCCAGCTCGACCTGCGGAGGGAACTGGTGTCGCCGCGTTTCGCGGACATGGTGCTGCGGGGCGTCGACGTCAAAACGGCCTACGAGGCTGTCCATCACGAGGAAATGCTCCGGTCGGCCATGGGTTACGGCGTGCAGCGGGCGGCGGAGAAGCTGTCCCGGGCGCAGATCACGGGCCGTGTGGCCGAGAACGGGGCCGAGAGCCAGTCGGCCAGCGTGGAACGCCTCGATCCGCGTCGCATGACAGCGGAGGAGCGGGCGGAGATCCGCCGCCGCGTCCTCGAACGCGGCGAGAAGGTCTGGTTCTGACGCCGGTTCACGGGCAGCCGCCCGGGGAACGCCGTGCGAAACGGTACGAGGGCGACCACGCAGGGCCGCCCCTACACTAAATCGTCATTCTGAGGGCATAAAATGCCCGAAGAATCTCCCTGTGACCGGCTCCGAAAAGATTCTTCGCCGCGTACGCTCCTCAGAATGACATCTTCACTCTCCGCTCTCCACTCTCCACTCTCCAATCTTCAATCTTCAATCTTGAAAGGATGATCGCTTTATGTCCAACCTGAATGTCAACACCACCCTCTCCAACCAGCCGGGCAACGATCTCAGCCCCGAGATCAAGGCCTTCTACCGCACCGAGCTGCTCGAGGAAGGCAAGCCTAATCTCGTTCACACCCAGTTCGGCGCCCACCGGCCCCTGCCCAAGGGCAACGGCAAGACCATCGAATGGCGGCGCTGGGACGCCTTCCCCGCCGCCATGACTCCCCTGACCGAGGGCGTCACCCCCGACGGCAGCCGCATCAACGTCTCCTACGTCACCCAGGAGCTGCGCCAGTACGGCGACTACACCACCCTCTCCGACCAGCTGGAGCTGACCGCCGTGGACGACGTCGTCCTCGAGGCCACCGACAACCATGCCCGGAGCATGGCCCTGACCATCGAGCACGTCACCCGCAACGAGCTGCTGACCGGCACCAACGTCGCCTACGCCCCCAAGGTCGCCGCCGACGGCTCCAAGACCGCCGTCACCTCTCGCGGCCAGCTCGACGGCTCCGCCCTGATGACCCCGGCCCTGGCTGCCCAGGTGGCCAACCGTCTTAAGCTGGCCAACGCCCCCAAATTCGACGGCAGCTACGTCGCCATCGTCCATCCCAGCGTCGCCAGCGACCTGCTGACCCATCCTGAGTTTGTCGAGACCCACAAGTACGGTCCCGGTGTCCAGAACCTCTTCGACGGCGAGGTCGGCAAGCTCCACGGCGTCTGCCTCGGCGAGACCACCGAGGCCAAGGTCTACCGGGGCGCGCCCCTGACCGTCGCCGCCGAGACCGTCACCATGGGCACTGCGGCCCTCAGCGCCTCCACCTCCGAGAGCGGCTACAGTGAGATCACCCTGGCCTCCGCCCTGGTCAGCGGCGACCGTATCCTCTCTGCCTCCGAGGACGAGCCGGTGCTGCTGAACGTGGACGGCGTGACCTACCGCTGCATCGGCGCGACCGCCGGCTCCGCCGGCAAGCTGAAGATCGCCAAGCCCCACGCGGCCCTCAGCGCGAACGCCGTGATCTATCCCGGCGGCGCGGGCAAAAACAACGCCCCGGTCTTTGCCACCCTGTTCCTCGGTAAGGGCGCCTACGGCAACGTCGACCTCGAGGACGGCACCGACGTGATCATCAAGCAGCGCGGCTCCGCCGGTTCCGGCGACCCCCTGGACCAGCGCTCCAGCGTGGGCTGGAAGAGCACCTATGCCGCCAGGATCCTGATGCCCGAGTTCCTGGTGCGGGTCGAGACCTGCAGCGAGACCGGCTGGGACGCCGAGGCCAACTGAGGAGGTGACGGCCCATGAAAGTCCATCTGCCGCGGCAGCGCAGCGGCGAGCCGAACCATGTGATCGTGCGGCTCAATGACCGGGTGTTCCAGATCATGCGGGGCGTCGAGGCCGACGTGCCCGAGGCGGTCTGGGAGATCCTGGAGCAGAGCGGCCTGGCCGCCCGCGAGGCGGAGCGGTATCAGGAGGCGGTGAGCCGATGACAGCACAGGAAGCCATCGACCGGGCCGACGCCCTGCTGCCGAATCCGGTGGAGGAAGCGGAGAAGCTCCGCTGGCTCGAGGCCCTGGACGGTCAGCTCCTTGGGGAGCTGGCCGCCCTCCGGGGCGGAGAGGCGGCGCAGCCCTCCTACGCCGCCGAATCCCGGCTCACGGTGGAGCCGCCCTGGGACGAGCTGTACATCCACTATCTGCAGGCAAAGATCCTGTACGTGCTGGCGGAATACGGCCGGTATCAGAACGCGATGGGTCAGTTCAACAGCCTGTACCTGAGCTGGATTGCGGCCCGGATTCGCGCGGAAAGACCGAAAGCCGCCCCGCCGGTGCGTTATTGACGCCAAAAGCCTCCCCTCAAGGGGAGCCTTCCGACGGCGCAAAACACAAAAGCCTCCCCTGTGTAAGGGGAGGTGTCATGCGAAGCATGACGGAGGGGTTGTAACCTACCGATATGCAAATCGTCACGTTACAATCCCTCAGTCAGCCTCACGGCTGACAGCTCCCTTTACACAAGGGAGCCTTTCAGGGGTGCAACATCTCCACTCTTCACTCTTCACTCTCCAATCTCCACTCTTCCCAAAGGAGGGCTATCCATGCTGCCCAGTGCAACTGCCGTGCCTGTCGTCCGGCTGACGACGGACACCTTCTGCGGCCTCGACTGCCGCCCCAGGCCCCTCGACGGCGCCTGCGCCGCCCTGCAAAACCTCACCGGGGCCGACTACCCCGTTCTCTCAGCCCGTCCCGGCCGCGGACTCGTCACCACCCTGGCCCACCCCGGCGGCCTCCTGGCCAAGGACGCCCTCTGCTGGGTCGACGCACCCTGCTTCTATGTGAACGGCTACGCCGTGGACCTGGGCCTGACCCAGGGCACGAAACAGCTCGTGTCCATGGGTGCCTACGCCGTGATCTTCCCCGACAAGAAATACCTCAACACGAAGGATCTGACGGACTACGGCTCCCTGGAGGCCCGCGTCACCACCGACGGAACCGTCGCCGTGACCCTCTGCAGCCGCGACGGCGCGGCCCTGCAATACGCCGCCGGCGCGGAGGCGCCCGCGTCTCCCGCCGAGGGCGACCTCTGGCTCGACACCGCCGCTCCGGTCCTGTACCGCTTCACGTCGAGCGGCTGGAGCGAGGAGGCCGACGTCCATGTGAAGCTGGAATACGCCTCCATCGGCATCCATTTCTCCGCCGGAGACGGCGTGACCGTCTCCGGGGCCGGGAACCTCGACGGCCTCCGCGTCCTGACCGACGCCGGGGACGATTTCCTGCTCCTGCCCGGCGTGACTGCCGAATCCAGCCTGACGGATCCCGTGACCATCGCACGGGACGTGCCGGATCTTGACTTCGTGACCGAGTGCGGCAACCGCCTCTGGGGCTGCCGCTACGGCCTTTCCGGCGGCGAGACCGTCAACGAGATCCTCTGCTGCAAGCTCGGCGACTTCAAAAACTGGAACGCCTTCGCCGGCCTCTCTACCGACTCCTGGCGGGCCAGCCGGGGCGCCGACGGCCCCTTCACCGGGGCGGCTGCCTTCCAGGGAAGCCCGATCTTCTTCCGGGAGACCTGTCTTGAGCGGGTCTACCCGTCCTCCGACGGGGCCCACCAAATCCTCGTTACCCAATGCGCCGGCGTCCAGCAGGGCTGCGGGGCCAGTCTCGCCGTGGCCGGGGGCCTGCTGTGCTACAAGTCCCCCGACGGCGTCTCGGCCTACGACGGGGCGGCCCCCGTCCGCATCTCCGACCGCCTCGGCCCCTGCCGCTTCACCGAAGCTGTGGGCGGCGCTCTCGGCGAGGACTACTACCTCTCCGTTCAGGACGGCGGGAGCCGCCGCCTCCTGGTCTACAACACGATGCGCGGCGACTGGTTCGAGCAGGACGATCCCGGCCTGACGGCTATGGCGCTGTGCAGCTGGGAGCTGTACGGCCTGACGGCCTCCGGCGACGTGCTGGCCCTGACGGGCACCGAGGGCGAGGGCGAGGAGCCGGTGCAGTGGAGTTTCGAGACCGGCGACCTGGGCCTCGACATCCCGGAGCACAAGCACATTTCGCGGCTGCGCCTGCGGTGCTGCCTCGGCGGCGTCATGACCGTTTCAGCTCAGTACGACTCCGACGGCGTCTGGCGTCCGCTGGGATCCGTGGAGTCTCTGGGCCTGCGGTCCATGACCCTGCCGGTTCTGCCCCGCCGCTGTGACCACCTGCGGCTGCGGCTCGAGGGCAGCGGCACCTTCCAGCTCTTCAGCCTGAGCCGCATCCTCGAGAAGGGAAGTGACGAACCTTGACCTATTCGATGCCCCCGATGCCGTCGGGAAGCCCGTCGGAGGCGCTGACGCGGCAATATGTCTACCTCTGTCAGATGGCAAAGCAGCTCAACCTGGCGGAGACGCAGGTGCGCGAGGCGATTCCGGCGGCAGCGGCAAAGGCCCCGGGTCTTGCAAAGCAGGCCGAGCTTCAGGAGCAGTACCAGAATCTCAAGGCCCTCATCATCAAAACCGCCGACACGGTCCGCGCGGAGATGGACCGCATCACGGCGGAGCTGAACGGGACCTACGTGGCCCAGAGCGAGTTCGGCAGCTACGTCGAGCAGCTCTCCCTCTACCTCGAGGCGAACCCGGAGGCCGTGACCCAGTATTACAAGTTCGCCTCGGACCTCCAGGCAAATCTCGACCGGGTGGATGCGGATTTCTCCGCCTGGCGGACGGAGACCGGCGGCTACATCCGCACGGGCATCGTGGCCTGGGACGGGGAAGTCCCGGTCTACGGCGTGGCCGTGGGCCAGGACCTGACGACCCACGAGGTCGACGGCGAGACGGTGGTGGACCAGCGGCAGTTCCGCTCCACCTTCACGGCCAACCGGCTGAGCTTCTGGCAGGATGAGACGGAGGTGGCCTACATCTCCAACAACAAGCTCTACATCCGCTCGGCGGAGGTGCTGGACGGTCTGCGTCTGGGACCGTGGCAGATCACCGCTTCCGGCGGCCTCACCGTCCAGTGGAACGGATAATACCCACCCTGCGTGTCATTCTGAGGAGCGTGAGCGACGAAGAATCTTTTCGGAGACGGTTACAGAAGATTCTTCGGCCTGCGGCCTCAGAATGACATCTCCACTCCCTAATCTTCACTCTTCTCTCTCCGGAGGTATCCATGGCCAGCATTTCCATCCACTTCGGCGCGAACGACGCCTATACGATCACCCTCGCCTGGTCGGAAACGGCCCAGAGTGTGGGAAACAACCAGACCACCCTCGCCATCACCTGCACCCTCTACTCCAACCGCGCCTCGGCCACCTTCACCGGGCAGGCCCGCAGCGACACCCTCACCGTCGGCGGCAGCACCTATACCTGCAACCACGGCAATTACACCGTCCCCGGCGGCGGTTCCGTCCTGCTCTGGAGCATCAGTCCCACCGTCACCCACGACGCCGACGGCACCTACTCCGGACCGATTTCCTGTGCCGTCGCCATCGACACCACCTTCTCCTCCAGCGGCTACATCGGCACCCTCACCCTCTCCGGCACCCTGACCCTGACCACCATCCCCCGGGCCTCCACCCTCTCCTTCGGATCCTTTACCGCCGGCAGCGCCGGAAAGATCACCATCCGGGCCGCCTCTGACTCCTTCACCCACGACCTGAGCTTCACCTTCGGCGGGGTGGGCGGAACCATCGCCAGCGGCGTCCGGGACAGCGTGAGCTGGACGCCGGATCTGAGTCTTCTGAATGAAATCCCCAATGCCACCAGCGGCACCGGCACCCTGACCTGCAAAACCAGAAGCGGCGGTACGGAGATCGGTACGGAAACAGCCTCCTTCACCCTCTATGCCCCGGACAGTGTCCGTCCTTCGGTCACGGCCTTCTCCGTCTCGGTGGTCAACGACAATGCCGCCGCCGCAGACTGGGACGTGGCCATCCGGACCCTCTCGAAGCTGCACTGGACCGTCTCCGCAGAGGGGGCCTACGGCTCTTCCGTGAAGGCCTGCGACCTCTCCTTTGGCGGCGTCACCGGCAGCGGAACCTCGGGCGCCACTGCCGTCCTGCCCTCCGCCGGGTCCTTCCAGCCCACCGTGACAGTCCGGGATTCCCGGGGGCGCACCGTCACCCAGACCCTCCCGGCGGTGGAGGTGCTGGACTACGCCCTGCCGGTCATCAAGACGGCCTCCGCCTTCCGCTGCGATGCGGACGGCACGGCTTCGGATCAGGGGACCTGCTGCTGCCTGCGGCTGACGGCGAGCTGCGCCTCCGTGGGCGGACGCAACAGCCTGAGTCTCCGCTACCGGTACAAGACCGCCGCGGGCAGCTTCTCCGCCTGGGCCGCCCTGACCAGCGGCACTGTGCTCAGCGGCTTCGCCCTGGACCAGTCCTACACCGTGGAGCTGCAGGCGGTGGACAGCCTGGGCAGCGCCCGCACCGTCTCGATCGCCGTGCCGACGGCGGCGGCCGCCCTCCACATCCGGGAGGGCGGCAAGGGCGCAGCCTTCGGCAGATATGCCGAGCAGGACAACCTTCTGGACGTGGCCTGGGACCTGCGGGTGGCCGGATCGGCCACCATCGGCGGCCTGCCGCCGGTGCGCGGCAAGCTGCTGCTGACGCGGCAGGCCGGCTGGGCCAGCGGCGAGACCGTCAGCCTCCCGGAGCTGGCGGACTACGACGCCGCCCTGGTTTTTTACTGCGCCGGAACCGTCTGGAGCACCGGTATTCTGCGCCATGCCCTGATCCCCGTCGGCTCCGCCGGCACACTGGAATCCATCGTCAACATAACCAGCGCGAGCGTGCTGGCCGTCTGCCAGCGGCAGCTCACCGTCGGAAGCGGCGCCGTTACCTCCGGCGAGGTGTGGATCAAGCCGGTCAACTCCGGCTCCGCCGCTGCCGACAGCACCAGCTACCCCGACGCGCTCAGCCCCTACAGAATCTATGGGCTGAAATGGTAAAAGGAGGAACACCATGAATCTATCCTACGGCTCCCGCGGCGACGAGGTCAAGCGCCTCCAGACCGCCCTCAACGGCCAGGGCTACGGCCTCGCCGTCGACGGCATCTACGGCCCCAAGACCCAGGCCGCTGTCCGGGACTATCAGAGCAAAAACAATCTCGCCGTGGACGGCATCGCCGGCCCTCTGACCCAGGGCAAGCTCTACGGCACATCCGGCACATCCGCCCCCGCCAGCACCATTCTCGGCGTCTCCACCCGGACGGCGGCGGGCCTGAAGCCCGCCTACACGCCGTCGAAAGAGGTCGAGGCAGCCCGAAAGACGGCGCAGGAGGTCGAAGCGTCGGCCCCGGAAGCGCCCCAGACCGACTATCTGGACGCGGCCTGGCAGGCCCTCCAGGCCCAGGGGCCCTTCTCCTACGACCTCGCCTCCGATCCCCTCTACGGCCAGTACGCCGCTCTCTACCAGAAGTGGGGACGGCAGGCCATGGAGGACACTATGGGTCAGGCGGCCGCCCTGACTGGCGGCTACGGCAGCACCTACGCCGAATCGGCGGGCGCTGCGGCGTACGGCCGCTGGATGGATGAGCTGGGGGCGATGGCTCCGGAGTTCTATGACCGCGCCCTCTCGGGCTATGAAGCGGAGCGCAGCCGCCTGCGGGACAACTTTACGGCGGCCCAGGCCCGGAGCACGGCGGAGTGGGATCGCTACCGGGCGGCCCGGAGTGACTGGGAATCTGACCGAGCCTCGGCCTGGGACCGGGCTGGCGAGGCGGCGGAGATGAGCTATCAGGAGTATCAGGATCTGCTCAGCTACTGGCTGGAGATCGCCCGGATGGAGAACGCCGACTACCGCTGGCAGCGGGAGTACGCCCTGAAGCTCGGCGGCTGGCCGTAATGGCGTAAACGCTTCTTGTCATTCTGAGCGAAGCGAAGAATCTTTCTGCGCCTGGCCCCAATGTCATTCTGAGCGAAGCGAAGAATCATTCTGCACCTGGCCCAATGTCATTCTGAGCGAAGCGAAGAATCTTCTGTAACCGGCTCCGAATAGATTCTTCGTCGATCTTCCTCGGGGCTGCTGCATCTGCCACTGGCAGCGCAGCCCCTTTTTCCTCGGGGCTGCTGCATCTGCCACTGGCAGCGCAGCCCCTTTTTCCTCGGGGC
>CAMGPO010000035.1 GCA_946060825.1 uncultured Clostridia bacterium
GACTACTCCGTCGGCGTCGGCAACTACTTCAAGGAGGCCTTTGAGGCCCTCGGCGGCACCTGCATCGTCGAGACCTTCCAGGAGGGCAACTCCGACTTTACATCTTACATCACCAAGGCCAAGAATGAGGGCTGCGACATCTGCGTCACCCCGATCTCCGTTGAGGCCGCGGCTCTGTTCCTCGATCAGGCTTCCACCCAGAACATCGGTATGCCGATCATCGCCGGCGACACCTTTGACTCCAACGTCGTCGCCGAGGCTGCCAAGGGCACCGATCTCGACATCTACTGCTCCACCTTCTACGCCGAAGGCGGCAGCCCCGAGTTCGACGAGGGGTTCAAGGCCTGGATGGAAAGCGACTCCACGGCTCTGGCCAACAACGGCGGCAATACCACCATCGCTGCCTGCTCCGTCCTGGGCTATGACGCCTACTTCGTGGCCCTGGAGGCCCTGAAGGCCGCCGGTTCCACCGATCCCGGCGCGGTCAAGGCAGCCCTGCCCGGCATCAAGTACGACGGCGCCACGGGCCACATCGAATTTGACGAGACAGGCGACGCGATCCGCGACTTTGCCTTTGTCAAGCATCTGAATACCACCACCGGCGAGTATGAGCTCTTCGGCGAGCAGAAGGTTCAGAAGTAAGCAAAACAACTCTGTTTCGGCAGAAAAGCAGATTCTGCGGCGGAGGCTGACCGCCTCCGCCGCACCCTATTTCTCACGTTTCGCATGTAAGGCCGCCCGGCGGCCCGACCGCGGGCGGTGATTTGGAGGATCTCACATGCAATGGATAACAAATAACCTGCCGTATCTTCTGGCAGGCATCTCCGTCGGCGGTCAGTACGCGCTGATCGCCATCGGATATACCATGGTGTATGGCATCCTGCGTCTGATCAACTTCGCTCATGGCGATATTTTCATGGCTGCGGGCCTGATCATGGTCTACGCATCGGCTTCCATGCCGTTCTACCTGTCAATTCCGCTTGTGCTGGTGCTTACGGTTCTCCTGGGCTTTGCCGTGGAGCGCGTGGCCTATAAGCCGCTGCGCCAGGCACCCCGGATGTCTGTCATGATCTCCGCCATCGGCGTCAGCTATCTCATTCAGAATGTGGCGCTGTACGTCACCGGCGGCCTGTCGCAGCAGTATCCGAACATCCCCTGGCTGAGCGATACGGTCGTTGTATTCGGCGCCATGACCAAGCGCGTTACGCTGATTACCCCGGTGCTGACGCTGATTCTGATCGTCCTGCTGGTGCTTCTCATCAACCGTACGAAGATTGGCATGGGCATGCGGGCCGTCTCCAAGGACTTTGAGACGTCCCTGCTCATGGGCATCAAGATCGACAACGTCATCTCCGTCACCTTTATCATCGGCTCCTTCCTGGCGGCGGTCGGTTCGCTGCTGTTTTTCACCAACTATACCGGCGTGACGCCGACGGTTGGCGCAATGCCGGGCCTGAAGGCTTTCGTGGCCGCGGTCTTCGGCGGCATCGGCTCGGTCCCGGGTGCGGTCATCGGCGCTTTCATCATCGGCATCTGCGAAAACATCATCAAAGCGCTGGGCTGGACGACGTTCTCTGATGCGTTCACCTTTGCCCTGCTGATCCTCATTCTGATCTTCAAGCCCACCGGTCTGTTCGGCGAGAAGACCACGGATAAAGTGTAAGGAGGTGCCGGAATGATTCAGCAGAAAAAAAGCAGTAAAGCCAATCTGATCTTCATCCTGGGACTTCTTGTACTGATCTTCGTGCTGGAGCAGGTGATTCCCAGTTCCTCTATGCTCCTCACTGTCATCAAGAAAAGCGCCATCTATGCCCTGGCTGCCGTGTCCATGAACCTGCTGAACGGCTTCACCGGCCTCTTCTCCCTCGGCCAGGCCGGCTTCATGCTCATCGGCGCCTATGTCTACGGCATTCTGAATATCCCCGTGGCGGACCGTGCGGCGGTCTACCAGTATTTTGACGGCGGCGTCATCCAGTTCTCCATCGTCGACGGCCTGCAAGGCGTTCTGGGCAGTGCCGTTGGCCTGATCCTGGGCGTCCTGCTGAGCCTCATCATCGCCGGCCTGGTGGCAGGCGTGTTCGCCTACCTCATCGGCCTGCCGGTGCTCCGCTTCCGCGGCGACTATCTGGCCGTTGCCACTCTGGGCTTTGCGGAGATCATCCGCGCGTTCTTCCAGTGGGATGTGCTCGGCCCCGTGACCAACGGCTCCAACCTTCTGCGGAAATTTGCCAATCTGGACGACTTCAACATCGTCAGCGGCGGAAGGGTTGCCGTCCACCTCTCAACGACGGTGCTTGTGCTGATCGTGGTGGCCTGTATTCTGGTCATCACACTGATTATCAACTCGACCTACGGCCGGGCCTTCAAGGCCATCCGGGATGATGAGGTGGCCGCGGAGGCCATGGGCATCAACCTGGCCAGACACAAGATGCTCTCTTTCGTCATCAGCGCTTTCTTCGCCGGTGTTGCCGGCGGCCTGCTGGCCATGTATCAGACCACGGTGCAGGCCATGCCCTTCAAGACAGCTATGACCTATGAGATCCTGCTGATCGTGGTCATCGGCGGCATCGGCTCCGTTACCGGCTCCTGCATCAGCGCCTTCATCTTTGTGGGTGCGTCCGAGTGGTGGCTGCGGTTCCTCGATATGGAAAAATACAACATCGGCGGGCTGAACATCCTGCGTCCCGGCTTCCGGAAGGTCGTCTTCTCCGTTGCCATCATGATCATCGTGCTGTTCTTCCGCAAGGGTATCATGGGCGAGAGTGAGCTGAACATCGCCGGACTTGGGAGATGGCTCAAACGGGTCTTTACCAAGAAAAAAGCGGCGCCTGCCGCGGCAGAGGAGGGCAAGAACCATGGCTGAACATGTTCTCCGTCTTGAAAATGTGACCATGCAGTTCGGCGGCGTCGTCGCCGTCAACAACCTGAGCATGGAAATCAACGAGGGCGAGATCGTAGCCCTGATCGGCCCCAACGGCGCCGGCAAGACCACAGCGTTCAACGTCATCACCGGCGTGTACGCGCCGACCAACGGCCAGGTGGCCTTCCGCGACGAGACCATCGTCCGCAACCATCCCCAGGGCAAGATGAAAAAGCTTTACCGCGGAGAAAACGCGGAGATGTACACGGCGGAATATAAGCTGGAACGGCTGGAAGGGGAGAGCGATGACGCCTACGCGGCCCGTCAGGACGCGGAAAAGGCGCGGGATCCCTTCGCCTTCACCTCTCGTGTGTTCGAGCCAACGCCGGATAAAATCACGGACCTTGGCATGGCGCGTACCTTCCAGAACATCCGTCTCTGGAAGAGCCAGACGGTGTTTGACAACGTTCTGATTGCCAAGCATCTGCGTCGCACCAGCAACCTCTTCTCCGCCGCCTTCCGGGGCAATAAGAAAGAGGAAAATCGCCAGCGGGAGGAAGTCCTGGAGCTGCTGAAGATCGTGGGTCTGGAGGACGTCAAGGATGAGCTGTCCACCAGCCTGCCCTACGGCAAGCAGCGCCGCCTGGAGATTGCCCGGGCTCTCGCGACCAATCCCAGCCTTCTCCTTCTGGACGAGCCTGCTGCCGGCATGAATCCGCAGGAGACCGACGAGCTGACCGCGTTCATCGGCGAAATCCGCGATCAGTTCAAGATCACGATCCTTCTGATCGAACACCACATGAATCTGGTCATGGACATCTCTGACCGGATCTATGTCCTGGACTTCGGCAAGCTGATTGCGACCGGCACGCCGCAGGAGATCCAGGCCAACCAGAAGGTCATCGACGCGTATCTGGGGGTGGAGGAAGAACATGCTGAAAATTGAAAATCTGGAAGTTGCCTACGGCGGTATTCAGGCCCTGCGCGGCATCAGTCTGGAGGTTCCGGACGGCAAGATCGTCACCCTGATCGGCGCCAACGGCGCCGGCAAATCCACGACCCTCCGCACCATCTCCGGCCTGGTCAAGGCCAAATCCGGCTCGGTGCAGTACGACGGCAAGGAGCTGCTCGGCCTGCCCAGCAATAAGATTCTGGAGGCGGGCATCGCCCAAATCCCGGAGGGCCGCCGCGTGTTTCCCAACCTGACCGTGCTGGAAAACCTGAAGGTAGGCGCCTACCTGCGCAGCGACAAGGCGGAAATTGAAAAGGACATCAAATGGGTCTATGAGCTGTTCCCCCGCCTGGAGGAGCGCCACTGGCAGCTGGCCGGCACCCTCTCCGGCGGCGAGCAGCAGATGCTGGCCGTGGGACGCGGCCTGATGTCGCGGCCGAAAATGATGATGCTGGATGAGCCGTCCCTGGGCCTCGCGCCCCTGGTGGTGCAGGATATTTTCTCGATTATCCGGGAGATCAACCGGCAGGGCGTTACCATTCTGCTGGTGGAGCAGAATGCCAACATGGCCCTCAAGACTGCGGATACGGCTTACGTTCTGGAGACCGGTGTGATTACGAAATCCGGCACTGGCTTGGAGCTGCTGAATGATGAATCCATCAAGGAGGCTTATCTGGGCAAGACCAGAACATAATCGCGGCACAGAGAGGCGGACCTCGGTCCGCCTCTTTTTTTTGCCCATCCTGGAAAAATTCTGTACAAATTGTAAACAATGTGCAAATACGCCGGATTTTGATTGCTTTTCTCAGGGAAAAGTGGTATAACTGGGTGAGCCTTGTCAGGCCCCGAAGCCAACCGCTTCGTGCAATTATTTTGATAAAGCGAGGAAGCCTGTTACCCATGAAAACATCCCTGCGGCAGCGCATCTGTGCGTTCGTCAAAAACAATCCACACTGCTGGTGGGCACTCTATCTTCCGGTCTATTTGGCGCTCTATTTTGTCGTGGAAGCGGTCGTAGACGGTTCAGGATCGTACTGGTCCTCCTGGTGCCCGCTGGACGATCAAATTCCGTTTCTACCGTGTTTTGTCATCGCCTACTGCTCCTGGCATCCGGTCATGATCCTGCTCGGTCTCTGGCTTCTGCTCAAGGACGGTCCGGCGTTCCGCCGTTATATGCAGTTTATCGCCATTGGCTTCACGGCCAGCACGCTGATCTGCTTTCTGGTGCCCAACGGACAGGACCTTCGGCCGGAGGTCTTTGAGAACCCCAGTATATTTACCGCAGTCCTTTCCTGTGTTTACCATGCGGATACCAACACAAACGTCTTTCCCAGCGTCCATGTGATTGGCTGTCTGGCTCTGTGCTTCGCGGCTCTCGACAGCGGACAGCTCCGGAAAGTGCGTATTCCGCTGATCCTCTGGTCGCTGGTCATCATCTCGTCCACGGTTTTGGTCAAGCAGCATTCGATCCTCGACGTGGTCGGCGCTGTTGTCCTCTGTATTCCCATCGCCGGATTCCTCTGGTACAGAAAAAGAAAGGAGAAATCCCTTGAAGAGACAAAAAGAAAGAAAAAAGGGTAAAATCTGGGAGCTGAAGGAGGTCATCCGGCGGGACCGGCCAGTCTTTGCCGTCTATGTGGTGCTCCGGCTTGCCGTTCTGACCGCGCTGATGATGTCCTTTCTCCGCGGCGAGTATGAGCACGCTGCCCTCTGTACCCTGGTTCTGATTCTGTTCCTGGTGCCGGGCTTCATCCAGAAAAACTTCGGCATTGAGCTGCCCTCGACTCTGCAGATCATCATTCTGCTGTTCATCTTTGCGGCGGAGATTCTGGGGGAGCTGCAGTGTTATTTCATCCAGTATCCCCATTGGGATACTCTTCTGCATACGACCTCGGGCTTCCTGTTCGCGGCGGTTGGCTATTCCCTGGTGGACCTTCTGAACCGCAATGAGCGGTTCCGGTTCCAGCTCTCGCCGCTCTATCTGGCGCTGGTGGCCTTCTGCTTTTCCATGACCATCGGCGTCCTATGGGAGTTTTTCGAGTTCGGAATGGATCGTCTCTTCCTCCTGGATATGCAGAAGGACACGGTGGTGCAGTCCATCACCAGCGTTATGCTGGATGAGACCAACTCCAACATCCCGGTGACCATCGCCGGCATCACCGACGTGGCGGTCAACGGGGAGAGCCTTGGTTTCGCGGGCTACCTCGACATCGGGCTCTACGACACCATGGAGCACCTCTTCGTCAATTTTCTCGGTGCGCTGATCTTCAGCCTGATCGGCTATTTCAGCGCCAAGCGGCAGGAGAAGAATCGGGTCATCGACAATCTGGTGCCGCGCCTGCCGAAAAACCGCGAGGCAGAACCGGAGCAAGGCAAATAAAAAAGGTGAGGAAAGCTTCCTCACCTTTTATTTGTGTTCTGCCCGCATACGGGCGATCCGATTCAGCGTGTCATCCTGAATCCCCTCCAGCAGATTCACAAACAGCTCCATTGTCATCGGCATGCTGATGCTCATGGAGTTGTCCAGCCAGTTAAAGACAATGCCAAGGAATCCGGCGACAAAGAGGACAGAAAAAAACTCCTGATCTGACTGCGGGATCTCCACCCCCTCGCTCTTATGCTGGATTTGCAGCCGAACGACAGGGATCAGCGCCTCCTTGAGATAGCGCTCCAACTGGACGCGGCCGATGGAGCGGTAGGCGTTGAGCACCATCTTCTCGTTGTCCCGCAGGTACTCAACGGTGCGGATGAAGCTCTCCTGCCAGGGAACCGTCGGGTCGCTGATGCGCAGTTTGGCGGTCTCCTGCTGGAAGATCCAGTCGAGCAGGTCGTAGACGTCCTGGAAGTTGTAGTAGAAGGTTTGGCGGTTAATTCCGCAGTCCTCAACGATCTCCTTGACCGTGATATGATCGAGCGTCCGGAGGGATAGGAGTTTTTTGAGAGAATTGGCCAGCCGCTGCTTGGTATCCTTCGCCATGAACCATACTCCTTTCGGATATGCGTGCGGTGCAAAGAACCGTCGGAGAAAGGGGAGACTTGACAAAAAAAGACATTGGCTTTATGATTATCCCTGTATGTGCCGGGAGACATGGCTTGTTTCGACAAAAGCCACTTCTATATTCTACCATTGGATTGTTTGGCCGTCAAGCATCAGTACGGCGTCTGCCCGCAGGTTCAAAGTACCGGCCGCGGGCCGGGAAACGTGCCCCGGAAACGAGTTCCGGGAGAGAGAGGAGAAAACGGAGAACACTATGGAAAAGAGAAAGCGCCGCTGGGGCGACCGGAAGGACGGCTATCTGGTTCGGGATCTGGATGGTATGCACTATATCGTGCCGCTGCTGTACCCGAACCGCTGTGATAACGAGGCATTCATTTCGGAGCGCATCGACCTGACGGCGGCCAACGCCTATCTGGAAAAGCTGAATGCCGGGAATCCGGAGTTTAAATATACGCTCTTCCACCTCATTGTGACCGCCATGATCAAAACGATCACCCTGCGGCCCAAGATGAACCGGTTCATCGCCAACAAGAACACCTACCAGCGCAACGAGGTAAGCGCCGCCTTTGTCATCCGCAAGCAGTTCCAGGACGAGTCTCACGAAGGCCTGGCCTTCATCCACGCCACCGATGACACCAATCTGGAGTCCATCCACGACGAAATATACCGCCAGGTACATAGTTGCCGCGGCGGCGAGCTGGACCGCTCCTCGGACAGCATGGACATCCTGAACAAGATGCCCCGCTTCCTGTCCCGCTTCCTGATCTGGATCATCACGAAGCTGGACATCCACGGCAAGGTGCCCATGTTCCTGATTGGCACCGACCCCTACTATTCCTCCGTCGTACTGACCAACCTTGGCTCCGTGAAGCTGCACAGCGGCTATCACCACCTGACCAACTGGGGCACCAACTCGGTCTTTGTGGCGGTCGGTGAGATCAAGAACCGCCCCTTCTTCGACGAAGAGGGCAATATGACGATGAAGAACAGCGTCGACATCGGCCTGACCATCGACGAGCGCCTGGCCGACGGCTACTACTACTCCAAGACCGTCAAACTGGCCCGCTATCTGCTGGAGCACCCGGAGCTGTTGGAGCTGCGGGCCGCCCAACCCGTGGAATACACCACCATGAAGTAAAGAAACAGGACGCCCGCTGCATGGCTGAGTGTCCGTAAGACAGTAAAAGAGGCAAAAGGCGGGACGAAAGTGGGTCACGCCTTTTACTTTAAGAGGATAGCCGCTTTAGAGGCGCAAGGGGTGCAGCCCCTTGTTCGGAACGCAGCGACGCAAAACACCCCGGACATTCAGGTGTCCGGGGTGTTCAGTCTCGCAGAGCGCACATACGGGGTTACCATGTATAGAAGTACGCCCTTCTATTTGTTCAATAAACTGGAGTTTTGATGGGCGGTAAGAGCGTTTTGAGAAGTGGTCCGAAGCAAGCTGGCACTACAGAAGTGCTGCCAGTGAAAGAATCAGCATATGCACTGGA
>CAMGPO010000036.1 GCA_946060825.1 uncultured Clostridia bacterium
CATTTCTCCAATTTGTACGTCGCCGCAGGACTTCACGACGCCGCCGTCCTCCCGTTGGGCGATGGCGTAGCCCCGGCTCAGGACCTTGAGCGGGCTCATGGCGTCCAAAGCCGCCGAAAGGCGGATGAACCGCTGCCGCGCCGCGTTCACTACTCGCTGGCACTCCATGGTCAGCCGCTTCTGCTGGAAGTCCAGCAGGAGACGCTTGTCCTGATAGTAGTTCAGCGGGCTCTGCATGGGCCGGGCATTTTGGAGCGCCGTGAGCGTTTGGCGGGAGGCTGTCAGCTTTCCGTTCATTGCCGCGGCCAAGCGGCTCTGCAGATTGGCGAGCTGCTTGCGCAGCTCCATCTGATCCGGAGCCACCAGCTCCGCCCCGTTGGAGGGGGTCGCTGCCCGCAGATCCGCCACGAAGTCGGAGATTGTCACGTCCGGCTCATGGCCGACGGCGGAGACGACGGGGATTTCCGAGGCGTAGATGGCCCGGGCCACCCGCTCATCGTTGAAGGCCCAGAGATCCTCGATGGAGCCGCCACCCCGACCCACGATCAGGACGTCCGCCAGCTTCCACTTGTTGGCGTAGCGGATGGCGCCCGCGATCTCAGCAGGCGCTTCCGCGCCCTGGACCCGGACCGGCAGCAGCAGAACTTTGGACAGCGGATAGCGCTTGCCCAGAATCCGCAGCATATCCCGCACCGCAGCGCCGGCAGAGGAAGTCACAATGGCGATCCGGTGCGGATAGACCGGCAGGGGTTTCTTGTGCGCCCGGTCAAAGAGGCCCTCGGCCAGAAGCTTGGCCTTGAGCTGCTCAAAGGCCACATGGAGGTCACCGACGCCGTCGGGCGTCAGGCCCGTGCAGTAGAGCTGATAGGCCCCATCCCGGGGAAAGACCGTGATGCGGCCCATAGCCAGAACCTTCATGCCGTTCTCCGGACGAAACCGCAGCCGCGAAGCGCTGCTGCGGAACATGACGCAGCGGAGCGCGCCTTCTGCGTCCTTCATCGTAAAATAGTGATGGCCGGACGGGTATACCTTGTAGTTGCTCAGCTCACCGCGGATGCAGAGATTGCCCAGCAGTGGATCTTCATCCAGCTTATCCTTCAGATACTGGTTGATCTGAGACACCGATAAAATTACCTGTTCCATTCCGATTCTCCCAACCGCCAGGCCAGCACGGCAACGCCCATAGCGTTATCCGTGGAGTAGCGCGGCTCCGCAAAGACCGGGCTGAACCTCCGGCAGGCATCCCTGAGCTGGCTGTTGGAGGCCACGCCGCCGGAGAATACCACCGGCAGACCCGGGTATTCCTCCAGCGCCGCCTCCGTGGTGCGGACCACGGCCCCACAGACCGACCGCAGCACATAGGCTGCCGTCTCCTCCGGGGATCCGCTCTCCCGGTAAAACGCCTGCATTTTATTCTCCAGACCGGAGAACGAGAACAGCAGGCCATCCACTTTGACGCGGAACCGCTGTTTGCCCGCAGCGCCCCGGGCCAGAGCGTCCAGGGCCTTACCTGCCGGGAATTGGAGTCCCAGGATCTTGCCTGTCCGGTCGACGATCTGGCCGGCGGAGATGTCCGTGGTGCCGCCCAGCCGGGTTGCCCGGACATTCTTTCCCTCCGGCTCCACCAGAAGCAGCTCCGTGGTGCCGCCGGAGAGGTGCCAGGCCAGATGGGGAATGTCCATCAGATCCATCCGTCCCGCCGACCAGAGGGCCGCCGCAATGTGGCCCTGCTGATGGGAGACACGGATCAGCGGAACGCCGAGTGCTGCGGCCAGCACCGACGCCTGGCTTTCTCCGGCCATAAAACACGGCATATAGGAACCCTCCACAGCCCGTGGCTGGGTACTGACGCCAACAGCGGCGATCTCCTGCCGTCCAACCTGAGCGAAAAGCTGTTCTGCCAGCTCTGGCAGCCGCTTCACATGAGAAAATAGAGCCTCGCTCTGCCGTAAACCGAGTTCTCCCGGCTTTACATCCAAAAGCCGGGAGACGTTCGTTCCCTCCCTGCCGTCAAAGGCAGCGATGGAGGTCGTATAATTGCTGGTATCCAGTCCGAGAACCATCATGCCCGGTTCTCTCCGCGCACAAAGGCGCCCAGAATGCCGTTGATGAAGCCAGCAGTCTCCTCAGACTCGTATTTCTTCGCCAGTACCATGGCCTCGTTGATGGCCACAGAGGCGGGCACGTCCTCCACATAGAGAATCTCATAGATCGCCAGCTCCAGAATTGCCCGGGCCATCCGGGAGATACGGCCAACGTTCCAGTTGATGGCGTACTTCGAGATATAGCCCCGAAGCTCCTCCTCCTTCTCCTGGACGCCGGCGGTCACATCCCGGATGTAGGCGAGCTGCTTTTTGTTGGGCCGGTCGGCATAGACCTCGTTCTCGGCCTGCAGCGTCGCGTAATAATCCGCGTCCATTCTGGTATCCACCACGGTCTCCGAGGGATCCCGGGTGTAGTCCACATCCAGGATCAGGTGGAGGGCCAGTTCCCGCGCATTTGACCTTGTCATAAGTGTTCCTCTCTTTATCCGTACTTCAAAATAACCCCTTTGCGAACAAAGGGGTTATTTCGGTCATTTCTTCTTCGCAACGGCGACAGCGCTGACGCTGACGTCCACCCGCAGCACCTGGAAGCCGGTCATCGATTCGACGGCATTCTTGATGCTCTGCTGTACATTCTTCGCCACTTCGACGACGTCGTAGCCGTATTCCAGCACCACAGAGCAGTCGATGGTCACATTGTTCTCCTCGACCGTCAGCTTGATGCCCTTGCCCATGTTCTTGACGCCGAGGATCTCGGCCAGATCGGAACCGATGTTGGTATTCAGGCTGGCCACACCCTCGACCTCCATGACCGCCGCAGCGGCGATGGTGCAGATGACCTCTTCCGAGATCAGGATTGTGCCGTCCTCATGTCCCTGAATCAGATACTCTTTGTTGTCTGCCATTCGGAATCCCTCCTTAATGCAACCATTGTACCACAATTCAGGAAAAATACAACCTTATTTTACCTCAATGATCCGCACATCTGTCAGTTCATAGTCGGACTGGGAGGTTACGATGTCGGAGATCACCGCCGCGTCGGTCTGCTGCAGCCCTTCGGCTGGGGCCGCAACGGCCACATAGATGATTCCGTCAGCCATATAGGCGACGCAATCCTCATAGCCCTTGGCAATGACCAGGCTCTCAATCTGGGCCTCTGCCAGGGAGTCTGATACGATGGTGGTGAGCTGACTGGAGGCCTCACTGCTCTCCCCCGCTTCACCGTAGGACATGGTCTCCTGCAGCAGCTCTACGGCGCTGTCCCGTGCCTCCTGGCGGGAGAGGCGCATCTGAGCGAAGTATTCCTCCGAGGAAGCGGCCTCGATATCCTCCATGGCTGCGCTCAGGCTGGCGGTCTCCGCGTCCGCCTCGCCCATCACAACCGTGGACTCGCCCAGTACCACATCCGCGTCCAGCGTGTCCGTCAGATCCACGGCCGATTGGCCCCGAAGCCAGTTCAGATAAATTCCGGCGCAGGCCAGCAGCAGCACTGCCGCGATCACAATGTTCCGTTTCCAACCCTTCATAGCAGTTCCTCCTCAATTTGCTTTCATTTTGACCACTGTGATACGGTCCGCGCCAAGCCCGGTCAGGCTTGAGACCGCGCTCACCAAATCCAGCCGCACCGAGGGCGAGCCGCCGCCCTCCGCCACCACCAGAGCGCCCAGATAGACCGGGCTCAATACTTTGACCGCCACCGGCTCTTCCGCAGAAGATCCGGCGGAGGCCAGCACCGTCGTCACGGTGACGGTCTCCTCTGTCCCGTCGCCGCTCTGCCGCTGCTCCGTGGTTTGGTCGGTCTGGTAGACCGTCTCCTCCCCCGCGCGGACGGTCAGCATGACCCGCACCTTTCCGGCCCCCTCCACCTGGCTCAGCAGGTCCTCCAGCCGCTCCTCCACCGTGGCCTGTGACGGCTCCAGCGAAGCCTCCGGCTGGACGGTCTCCGGACTTTCCGCACCGCGGCCGGTGGGGATCATCAGCAGCGCCACCCCGAGCAACAGGACCAGCAGTGCGTAGCGGTGCTTCAAAACCTGCTGTGCGGCTTTCTGAAGGCGCTCCGGCAGCTTGATCCCTTTCATGGCGTATACACCTGTCTTTCCTTTGGAATGGCCAGCGACAGCTCCAGATCTTCTGACAGTGCCTCCTTCTGTGCCTCTGTCAGCGTACCTGCTAACGTCGCCGTATAGGGATAGGGGTAATGGTCTCCTTGCTCCACTGTCACGGTGACTGTCACCTCCGCGCCGAGGGCGGCGGCTTTGTCCAATATATATGCTTCCGTTTCCCGGCGTATGATTCGTTCGAGCACGTCGGCATTTTCCACTTCAATTCCTGTCTGCAGGGCGTCCTCCCGCATCTTCAGCTCTGTAAGATAGGAGCCGAAGGCATCCAATTCGTTTCGAAGCAGCGGACCCAGGACGGCCAGAATCAGCACCACGCCTCCCGCCAGCCGGACGGCGCGTCGAATTACTCCCTCCTTCAAGAGAGCGGAAAGCAGTGTGACGGCCATGACTGTCACTGCAATGCCCAGCAGATAAGTGCGCAGTGCCTCCATCACAGCCCCACCGCCTTCATGGAGCAGACCGTGGAAATCAGCAGGAGCAGAGCGCAGGCGCCGGTCATGGCCAGCAGCAGGCCCATGGCCTGGGCCACGGCGTCGATCATGGAAACCAGCGCCTCCTGGGCGATGGCCCCGGAGACGGCGGCCGTCAGGCGCAGAACCAGCCAGTAGGCTGTGATCTTCAGGAAAGGCAAGATGCAGACCGCCAGTACGGCAAGAAGCCCGAAGATGCCCACGGAATTCCGTAGCATCGACGCACTGACCAGCACGGTCTCCGCCGCGTCGGCGATGATGCCGCCGACGACGGGCACGGCACTCGACAGCGTCAGCTTGGCCGCCCGCGCCGTCATGGCGTCGGTCGCGCCGGAGATGACCTGGGTGATGGCGAGAAAGGCCGTATAGACATAGAGCACAGTTTTCAGTCCGGTCGAGATCACCCAGGCCATCAGCTCCCGAAACCGTTTCAGGGCTGCACCGCCGAGGGCACAATCTGCCAGGGCCATGGCCAGAAACGAATAAAGCAGAGGAACCAGCCCGGTGGTCACAAGCCGCAGCAGCAGGTCGGAAAACAGGACAGTGATGCTGTAGATGGCCGGTGCTCCCGTCACAGAACCGGCCGCCGCCGAGGACGCCGCCAGCACCGGCAGCAGAAGCTGGGCATAGACCGAGAGGTTCTGCACCGTTTCGCTTCCGAGTCGGAGAAGGCTGTCCACATGGGTGGTACAGATTGTCGCGATGCCAAGAGCACCGGCGATTCCGACGGCCCGAACCGGCGGATTTTGTGCGCCCGTGCCACAGAGGCCGCAGGCGAGGCAGACCGCCAGCAGCATGGCGGCACAGCTGGCGGCCTCTCGCCAGGCCCCGCCGCTCTGCAGCACCGCCCGTGTGATCAGCTCCTGCACCGTATGGAAAAACCCACCGGACTCCGTCGGCGTCGCTTCTCCCATCAGCTCCTGCTGTTCCTCCATCAAGCCCGATTCCAGCGTGTCCGCACCGACTGCCCCCGCCAGTTCCCGGTTCAGATCTCCCTCCGGCTCCGCCGCCGCTGCGCCCACACTCAGCAGCAGTGCCAGCAGCAGTACGATTCCAGCTCTCCGCATCTCATCCCTCCATCAGCGTTTCCAGCAGATCCAGCACAGCGGAGAACAGCGGCAGCGAGACATAGAGAATCGCCAGAGCGCCGCCCAGCTCCACGGCCCCGGCCAGCGCCCCCTCGCCCGCATCCCGGCAGAAGCTGCCCGCCAACTGGGACAGGATACCAATGGCTGTCGCCTTCAAAACCGGTCCGAAGACGGTCCGGGAAACGCCGGCCATGTCCGTCAGGCGGCTGATGAGATCCAGAACCGGTTCCAGGAGCTCCGCCGCCAGAATCCCGCAGAGGGCCACGCAGCAGAGCGCCGACAAAAACCGGAAAGGACTGTCCCGCAGCAGCAGGGCCGCCGCGCAGCCGGAGAGCACCAGCGCAAGCAATCTCAGATAAGTATCCATCAGAAGTGAAACAAAGCCTTGACCAGATCAAACAGGTCCGCGATTTTTTGCACCACGATCATCAGCACCACCACCAGACCGGCCAGAGTCGTCATCGTCGCCTGTTCCTCCCGGCCGGAGCGCACCAGCACCTGGTTGAGAATTGAGACAATGATGCCGACAGCGGCGATCTTGAATATGAGGTCGATCTCCATAGGCTCAGACCAAAAGAATCGTGACGGCCAGACCGCCGCAGACGCCCAGGGCACAGTAGCAGCGCCCCTGCCGCCGCAGATCCTCCCGCAGGCGGCCTTCCAACTCATCCAGCTCGCCGATGATCCGCCGCAGCGCCTCCGCCTGGTGCTCGCTGTCCATCCGGCCCAGACAGCGGAACAGCTTGGAGCAGCACTGCAGTCCTTCCTCCGGTAATCCGAGGTTCTCCTGCTCCCGGACACAGCGCAAGAGCACCGCCTCCGCTGTCCTCGTTCGGTTTTTCTCCAGCCGGTCAGACGCCAGAGCGTAGAAGGGAGCGAGGCTGTCCGACGTTTCCAGAGAAAGCTCCCGCATCAGTGCCGGCAGGGGCAGGCGATAAAATGTGACCTTCTGCTGCATCCGCAGGAGCGAATCCCGGAAGGCCGTCACCGCCTGCAGCCTCCGCCTGGCCCCGGCGGAAAGGGATACTCCCATATAGGCGGTGCTGCAACCAATCAGCACCGCGCCGATCATCCTAATCATCCACTTCCTCCAATCCGGATATCCGGTAATTTCCCCGCCCATCCAGCTCAATCAGATTCCGAAAAATACGCCGCTCCATCAGTGTCCGGTAGACCGGCCGCCGGTGGAGATCCGCCCGTCCGGCAGCATGGGCCGTGGCCAGTAGCCGGACGCCGCAGTAGGCACACCGTTCCATCGCCCGCACATCGGCGGCACTGGTGATCTCGTCCACAGCGATCCACTGGGGATTCATCGTCCGCAGCAGCATCATCACGCTGTCCTCCCGCTCGCCGCCGGAGAGCACGTCCGTCCGTTCTCCGACGTCGAGTTGGGGTACCCCGAGGTAGGCAGCAGCCAGTTCAAACCGCGTGTCCGCCACGGCAATCCGCTCCCCCAGCCGGTCCGACACCTGCCGGATCAGGTCCCGCAGCAGCGTCGTCTTGCCGCAGCCCGGTCTGCCGAGGATCAGCGTGGATTCCGGTGAGCGGCGCAAGGCCTCCAGCGCCCGGTCCGCCACGCCAAAAACCGGACGGGCAATCCGAATGTTGAGGCCGCTGACGTCCCGGATTGCGCCATCCGTCACCGTACCGGTCAGACCGATGCGGCAGCCATCCCGGGTTGTACAGAAGCCCTGGCGCAGATATTCCTGCGCCGCATAGAGGGAATAGCCGGTTGCCGCCTCCAGCAGCGTTCGCAGATCCATTTCTCTGGCCCGGTAGTCCAGCATCATGATTTTTCTGCTGGAAACAGCCTCCGTCCGCCGGTGAAGGCGCAGATGGATTTCCTCCAAGCACGCCGGATCCGCTTTGCGCCGCAGCTCTTCCATCAGAGCCGGCGGCAGATGCTCCAGAATTTCCGCCATGTCCTCACCTCGTACCACAACATATGTGGACAGGCAGAAAAATAGACCCGCAGCTGAAGCTGCGGGTCTTTGATTCGAATGCTTACTGCTTTTTGCCGACTTTGATGATGCGGACAATGGCGGAGCTAAGGATCAGATTGACACCAAGCTCGATCAGGAAGTTGATGCCGGTCAGACCGACAATCAGATAATAGATCAGGTTGGCGCCGCCGGCCCAGGCGTTCAGGGTGTCGAAGAAGAAGACCAGCATGCCGAGAATGAACAGGCCAGTGTTGACAACCGGGCAGACAATTCCGGCGACAACCACGCTGAATTTCAGATTCTTTTTGGCCAGAAGCTCATAGACAAGACCGGCCACAAAGCCGGCGGCCGCGCCCTTGACCAGGCAGATCAGCACCGTAGCGATGGCATTCTGGGAGCAGAGATAGAGGACGGTACCGCCGTCGAAGCCCAGTAGACCGGTGATGATAACCACCAGACCGAATACGCCGCCGAGAACAGCGCCGGCCTTCTTGCCGTAGAGAGCGGAGCCGATGATGATGGGCGCCAAGGCCAGGTTGATGGAGGAGGGGCCGAATTTGAGAAAGGTGCACAGGGTGGTCAGCACGACCACGATGGCCGCGGGG
>CAMGPO010000037.1 GCA_946060825.1 uncultured Clostridia bacterium
AACGTTTCAAATCGTGCAGAGATTTCTCCTGTCTCCGAACGGATTTCAGCGCAGAAAAACACCTGACTGGATGCAGCATCCAGTCAGGTGTTTTGTTCTGGCCGTGGAACCGGATATCAGATCCGTCCTGATGATTCTCCTCCATATACCCGGTGGTTGTCTGCGGAACCAGATTGCCATCTCCGGCCAGTGGGATTCCCTCTCGATTCAGAAAAACTCTGGCCATCGATGAAAAAACGCAAAATATCGGAAATGGAACCGCCAGCTCTCCCATAGGGACACGATAAAACAGCTCCTTCCGGACCATTACATGGGATGGCAGAACAGGCAGAAGGGCGGGCACCAGCCCATTCAATCCAGGCCGGCACACTGAGCGATTTTCCTAAAGAAACGGCCCGCCGGATGGCGGGCCGTTTCGCGTGGATCTATCAAATGAGCGGATTAGTCGTTGAAGTCAGCAACATTGTCCTTGGTCACGACAGAAACACCGGTGTCGACCTGAGTCTCGGTCAGGGCGGTGCCTTCCATCAGGGCAACAGCAGCCTCAATGGCCTTGGAGCCCATGACATCGGGGTTCTGAGCCATGAAAGCAAGCAGCTCGCCGCTCTCGACGTGAGCGCGGTTGGAGGAGCTGTTGTCGAAGCCGACGCAGATGATGTCAGCGCCATTGTCGTTAGCTTCCTTGACAGCGTTGGCAGCGCCGTTGGTAGCGCCGTCATTCGCGCCGTAGACAGCGACAACGCCGTCCTGGATCAGAGCGTTGGTCAGGTCCTGTGCCTTGACAGCGTCGCCGTCAGAGTACTGAACTTCGCTCATGGTGAAAGCAGTGCCTTCGAAAGCGGAGACAAAGCCGTCAACACGGTCGATGCAGGACTGAACGCCAGCCTGAGCGGAAACCAGGCCGATGGTGCCTTCGGTGATGCCCTTCTCGTCGAGGTAGCCGAGCATGGCCTTGCCAGCCTCAGCGCCGGCAGCGAAGTTGTCGGTAGCAAAGGTCGCGGAGGCTTCGAGGGAAGCGGTGGCGTCGACATAGATCAGCTTGATGCCCTTGTCCAGAGCAGCCTGCAGAGCGTCGTTGCAAGCGGTGGAGTCGTTGACGGAGATGATGATGACGTCAGCGCCGTTGTTGATAGCGGTCTCGATCTGGGCGATCTGCTGGGCGTTGTCCTTCTTCTCGGGAGCCAGCCATTCGTACTCGATGTTCTTGCCTTCGGCAACCAGAGCATCAACAGTCGCATGAGCGGCCTTCTCGAGCTTGACCCAGTGAACGTCCATCTGGTCCATGGTGATCAGGCTGATGTGGATGGCGTCGCCGCTTTCGGCGGCTTCGGCGGCGGGTTCTTCACTCTTGCTGCCGCAGGCAACCATGCCAACGACCATAACCAGAGCGAGAAGCAGTGCAAGGAACTTTTTCATAGTTTTTCTCCTTTTGTTTTATTTTGTCAAAGGGGAATCCCCTTGGACATACAGTTCAGATTCCCATTCGGGATTATTTTGCCGCTTTCCCAGCGGACTTCTTGGACTTGTGCTTGCCGTTGCCGTTGCGGCGCAGAACGTCGAGCATAACGCAGACCACAACGATGATGCCGATGATGATGT
This sequence comes from uncultured Clostridia bacterium, assembly GCA_946060825.1. Classification (GTDB taxonomy): domain Bacteria; phylum Bacillota; class Clostridia; order Oscillospirales; family Oscillospiraceae; genus RGIG3159. The sequence goes on from CAMGPO010000037.1 coordinate 1,600, forward strand.
TGCGGTAAGCCACAGGGACATGGGCGAAGGTCAGGCCGGACTGCAGAATGGCCCAGACAGAGGCGCCTGCGATGACGCCGACCAGCAGGCCGCTGCCGCCGAGGGTGGAGATGCCGCCGATAACGGCTGCGGCGACGCCGTACATCTCATAGCTCATACCGGCGCTCATATCGCCCATGCCGGACTGGGCCATGGTGATCAGGCCGGTCAGGAAGGAGCAGAACGCGGAAACCATGTAGGCCTTGGTGGTGGTGGCAAACACATTGACGCCGGACAGACGGGCTGCATCCACATTGGAGCCGATGGCGTAGATGTGGCGGCCGCTGCGGGTGAAGGTGAGGATGAAGAAGAACACTGCCCAAACAATCAGCGCGATCCAGACGCCGTTGAACACGCCAAGGGTCTTGCCGTAGTACAGGATGTCCTTGAACATCTGCGCAGCGCCTTCGGAGCCGATGTTGTCCGTGTTGTAGTTGCCGTTGGCGAGCTGTGCGATGCCGCGGGCGATGGTCATGGTGCCGAGGGTGCCGATGAAGGGGGGCAGCTTGAACTTGCCGACCAGCACGCCGTTGATCAGGCCGATGGCCATGCAGCAGACGAAGGCGACCAGGACAGCGGCCAGAACGCTGGCGCCGTTGCAGATCATCGTGGCGGAGATCATGGCGCTCATGGCCAGAACAGAGCCGATGGAGAGGTCGATGTTGCCGGTGATACAGACATAGCCCTGGCCGATACCCACGAGGAGGAAGGGCACGATGGAGCGCAGCAGGTTCATGATGCTGTCAAACTTAATGAAGTTCGGGTTCATGATCGAGAAGACGATCATCAGAATGATGACGCCGGCAAAGGCGGTCAGAACGGAAGCCATGCCGTTGATAGACAGCAGGCGCTTCAGCGGGTTTTGTTTTTCACGCATTTTTCCATACACTCCTTAACTGTTTGATACGGCGGCATTATCGCCGAACTGGGTGGCATACGTCATGATTTCCTCTTCCGAAGTGTGTCTGGGATCGACCTCGCCGGTGATCCGGCCATTGCACATGACCAGAATCCGGTCAGAGATACCCATGACTTCGGGAAGCTCACTGGAGACGATGATGACCACGACACCCTGCTTCTTGAGCTGGTTGATGATCTCATAGATTTCAACCTTGGCGGCGACGTCGATGCCGCGGGTGGGTTCGTCGAAGATGATGACGCGGGAGTCGCGCGCCAGCCACTTGGCAACGACAACCTTCTGCTGGTTGCCGCCGGACAGGCTGCCGGCCATGACTTCAGCGTTGGCCATCTTGATGGTCAGGGAGTTTTTACCCTTTTCGATCATCTGGTTTTCGGTGCCGCGGCGGATTTTTCCGACCAGCTTGGAGCAGATGATGTCAAGGTTGGGAAGAGCGATGTTGTTTCGGATGGTCAGCTTGGTGCAGAGACCGTCCTTTTTCCGGTCTTCCGGCGCAAGCACGATGCCCTGCCGGATGGCGTCGGACGGGTTGTGGATGGTCAGCGCCTTACCGTCGAGGATGATCTCGCCGCTCTCTTTGGGATCGGCGCCGAAGATAGCACGCATGGTTTCCGTACGGCCCGCGCCGACCAGTCCGGAGAAGCCGAGGACCTCGCCCTCATAGGCGTCGAAGCTGACATCCTTGACCATTCTGCCGGCCTGCAGGTGCTTAACCTCCAGAACCTTCTTGCCGCGCTCGACGGTGTCGCGCGGGAACTGATTGGTAATTTCACGGCCAACCATGTTGGCGATGATCTGTTCCATGGTAAAATCGGAGAACTTGCCTTCGGTGATGTAGTGGCCGTCGCGCATGATGGTAACGCTGTCCACGATGTGGTGCAACTCCTGCAGGCGGTGGCTGATGTACACGATGGCGCAGCCCTGGCTGCGGAGCTCCCGGACAATCCGGAACATCTCCACGATCTCCGCGTTCGACAGGGCAGAGGAAGGCTCGTCCATCACCAGTACGCGGGCATTGATCAGCAGCGCCTTTGCGATCTCGACCATCTGCTGGCGGCCGACGGTCAGCTCGCCGACGATGGTGTTGGGGTCGAGGTCCGTGATACCCAGCTTTGCAAGCTGCTCTCTGGCCTGGCGGTTCATCTCCGCCTTGTCCAGTCTGCCGCCCTTGCGGATTTCACGGCCGAGGAACATATTGGCGGCGACAGACAGGTGCTGGCACATATTCAGCTCCTGATGAATGATGGCCACGCCCAGTTCCTGTGCCTGCTTGGTGTTCAGGTCGCCCTCAACCTTTTTGCCGAAAATTTCGATGTCGCCAGAGTCTCTTGTGTAAACGCCGGAGAGAATTTTCATCAAGGTCGACTTGCCTGCGCCGTTTTCTCCGAGCAGCGCCATGACCTCGCCTGTTCTCAGATGGAGCTGCACATCATCCAAGGCTTTGACGCCGGGAAACGTCTTGTTGATATGCTCCATGGAAACAGCATACTCGCTCATTGGTTGACTCCTTTCTTATTTCATACTGCCGTGTCAGGACTGGGAATCAATCCTTCGCTGCAGGATATTCCGTGCAAAGCAGGCGATAGGGCGGCTCGTCCTCTTCGATGGTGGGGAAGCGGCCCAGGGGCTCATAGAAGCGGTTGTCGGTGTTGTCGTCGTTGCACATGGAGACTTCGCCAACCAGCGCCGTGCCGGAGCCTTCCTGAATGGTGAACTCATGATAGTAGTAGGGGTACAGGGACAGGCTCTCGCCGGGCTTCAGCACGACCTCGCAGCCAGCGGGTACCATGTACCGGCGGCCGTCGCGGCAGATCTCAACGTCGGTGTCAGCCAGCTTCTCGTCGGGCGTGGCGTTCCACAGCTTGAAGACCACGTTGCCGCCGCCGCGGTTGATGATGTCTTCCATCTTGTTCCAGTGGAAGTGGTTGGGAGAGATCTGGCCTTCCCGGATCATCATGATCTTTTCCGCGTAGGTCTTGGTATACTTGGGGTTGTGCACGTTGCCGTTGCGGATGGTGATCAGCGCAAGACCCAGCTTGTCGTAGTTGCCCTCGCCGTAGTCGGTGACGTCCCAGCCCAGCGCGTTGTCGCGGATCTCGTCATATTCATGACCCTTCGTCTCCCACTCTTCGGGAGTAAAGCTCAGGAAAGGAGGAAGTGCGAACTTGTATTCCTGCAGCATTGCCTCAAATTCCTTGATGATTGCATTGATTTCCGAACGTTTCATAATATTTTATCTCCTTTCGAATCAGATCAGGTACGAGTTTACTTCTGCAGCCGGGCGATCTCTTCCCGCGCCGCCTGAAGGGCCGCCGCGCCGTCGAGGACGGTGAAGGTCAGCACATTGGTCTCCCTGGCAAAGGGCGCCAGGTGGTGGACGTCGCCCCGGGCCTCATGATAGGGGCGTCCGTAGACGGCGGAATTGGACGGCTCCAAGCCGACCACGTAGTCGCCGGAGGCCGTGGATTTCCACTCCATAAAGCGCGGCAGGTTGGCCGCCGTGTAGGAAAGCCGCAGGCCGAGGCCCAGCTTCTCATTGAGCACACAGACCACGACATTGCCGGATTCGTTGACGACCGGCTCGTGGATAAACACGTACTCCGGCTCGTTGTCCTTCGGCGCGTCCATCACATTCCAGCGGTCCTCATGGCCGCAGGAGGTCTCGTCGCGGGGCGTTACGCTGCGGGTGGGAAGGAGGATTTCCGTGCCCTCGTCGAGCAGCGGATAGCCGAGATTGATGTGGTAAAGGAGCATCATCGGTTCCGGCCGGTAGGACTGGTTTTCAATCTCGTCGGTGACGGTGATGGAGGCTTCACCGTATCGCGTCTCAATGGTGCGGCGCAGCACCATGTTCTCGCCGAACAGCTCCGCTTCGCGGATCTCGCCGCTCGTGCGCAGGATGTACTGTCCGTTCTCCCAGACGGCATCGCTGCAAAGGTGCTCCGCAGGCGTCGTGCGGGCGCGGCCGTGCATCGGATAGTCCTTACCGCCGACGGTACAGGGCGCGCAGATGTTCTCAAGGCCGGCGGTGAAGAACAGGCCGCCCATGATGCTCCGCAGCGCTTCGTCGCCGTGGGTGTCATAGTGGTTCCGGCCCTGCAGACCCGGCTTGGAGAGGAAGTTGAAGTTGATGCCCCGGTAGCTAAACTGGTTGACGTCCAGACACTTGTCCGCCATCACCTGATAGCTGAGAGGGCCGTTTTTGACGTCAAAGACCCGGAGCCCGGTGCTGCGCCCCTCGGTGTATGCCAAAGGGCGAACGTAGGCGAGCTGCTGCATGGAGCCGACCTTTTTCAGAAGTGCTTCACGGTCCATGGCGTTACTCCAGATTGGCGTGGTACTGCCACAGGCCCTTCATGTCGAGGTTTTCTTTTTCAATGATCATCTTGGCGAGAATGTCGCCGACCAGCAGCAGCGACTGCTCAAACAGGGAGGTCATCGGCTGGCAGGAATCAATCTCATCCTCGAGGTAGAACTTGGTGCGGACTGGGATGCGGACCATGAAATCGCAGATGTCCTTCATCTCGCTGTTGGGGTTGGAGCCGATGTGGACAATCTTGCAATCGACGGTCTTGCGCGCCTTCTTGGCGATGTTCAGCGGGAAAATGGAGCCGCCGGAGCCGGAGCCGACGATCAGCAGGTCGTTTTTCGTGATGGCCGGCTCGGTGATCTCGCCGACGTAGTGGGCCTTGATGCCGAGGTGCGCCAGCCGCTTGCAGACGGACTGCAGGCTCAGCAGCACGCGGCCAACGCCGATGAAGAACACCTGATCCGCGGAGAGAATGGCGTCGGCCAGCTTCTCCAGGGACTCGGGGTCAATGCTGTTCAGGGTCAGGCGCAGTTCGTCGAGAACGGCGTCGCAGGTCTTTTTATACTGATTGGCAAATGCTTCGCTCATATTTGTTACCCTCCAATAACTTCCTCCCGCAGGCTGTTCAGTGCCGCGAGGCTCTCGGGCAGATTGTCCCGCTTGAGGCAGGTGCTGCCGACCACAAACTGCTCGACGACGTCCTTGCCATAGGTACGGATGTTGTCCGGAGAGATGCGGCCGTCCAGCTCGATCGTGGTGTCAAGGCCGCGGTCGTTGATCATCTTCCGCAGCTCCCGGATCTTTCTGTCGGCATAGGCCACCTGCTTTTCGCCCTTGACAAAGGCGTAGCCGGGGTTGATGAGCATCAGAAGCACGGTATCGCACTTCTCCAGCACGTATTCGAGCACGGAGAGCGGCGTCGAGGGCTTCAGCGCCACACCGGCGCGGGCGCCGGCGGCGTGGATGCGGTTGAGCATGCCGTCAATGTGGGGCTGGGTCTCCGCGTGGAATACCACCTGCTGCACACCGATGTCCAGAAGTTCATCGACAAAGTAATCCTGCTCCGTGACCATGACGTGGCAGTCAAAGGCGAGATCCGTTTTTGCACGGAGCTGGCGGACCGTGTCGAGTCCGAGCGGCATGCTGGGGCTAAAGTGGCCGTCCAGAATGTCCACATGGAGCATCTCGATGCCGGACTGCTCCACCTGTCTGACCTGGCTTTCCAGATTGCAAAGGTCAAGGCAGATCAGAGACGGAGAATAGCTGCAGAATTTGTTCCAAATCGAATCCATCTTGGTAACCTCCTGAGGGATTAAAGATACTGCTCAATCTGTGCGCGGGTGGGAAGGGATTCGATGGCGCCCTTGCTCTGGACGCAGATCCAGCCGCTGACATTGCCGTAGGCCATGGCCTTTTCAATGATCTCGCGCGTGAGCTGGTCGGCACGGGTGATACCCTGAATCCGCAGGCAGGCGAGGAAGCCGCCCCAGAAGGCGTCTCCTGCGCCGGTGGCGTCTACACAGACAGCCTTGCGGCCGGGAACATCGATCGTTTCGCCGCGGAAGAAGCAGCGCGCGCCGGCAGCGCCGAGGGTTTCGACGATCAGGGTCAGACCGTACTGCTCCATCAGTGCGAAGAGGTGCGCTTCGCCGCCCACCATCTCCACTTCTTCCTCGGAGATCTTCAGAACGTCCACATAGGGGAGAATCTCCATGACGCGCGCGGCACAGGCGGCCTGGTCGTCATTCCACATCAGGTTACGGTAGTTGACGTCAAAGCTGACGAGCTTGCCCTTTTCGTGGCCGAGCTGCAGGGCGCGCACCGTAGCCTCTGCGACGGGAGAGGCAGACAGGGAGCAGGAGCCGGCGTGGATGATGACGGATTCGTCGATGTCGGCTTCCTTCACATCATCTTCTCTCAGGAACATATCGGCGCCGGGCTTCCGCGCAAAGGTAAAGCTGCGGTCGCCGTCTTCTGCGAGGGTGACGAAAGCCATGGTGGTAATCGCCTCAGAGCAGAGCGTGGGCTTGAGGGGACGCACGTTGTATTTGTGCAGCGTGTCCATCAGGAAGCGGCCGAAGTCGTCGTCGCCTACGCTGCAGCACATACCCGCCTCGAGGCCGTTTTTCGCAATGGCAAAGGCTACGTTGGCGGGCGCGCCGCCGGCCTTGCGAATATAACTGGCAGGCTCGCTGCCAGGAATGAAATCGATTACCATTTCACCAATGCTGAACAGGTCCATAAGTCTCTCTCCTTGCTTTAGGACATTGAGTTTACTATCTATGGTTCTAGCTTAGCATACAACCAAAAATAAGTCAACGGCGTTTTCTTACGGAAAACGCTGTTGACTTACGGATTCGGCCTGATTCAGACGATTTTTTGACGCTTAATTTGTT
>CAMGPO010000038.1 GCA_946060825.1 uncultured Clostridia bacterium
GCTGGTTCGATCGCATCCGGGAGGAGCTGGTGCGCTGCATCGCCGCCGACAGCACGAAGGGCGCCTATTACCTGGATCTTCTGATGATCGCCAAATATCTGGAGCGAATCGCGGACCATGCGACCAACATTGCCGAGTGGGTGGAGTATTCCATCACCGGCGTCCGTTCAAAGGATGGCGTCACTCCGGAATAACGAGGAGGAACCCATCCCATGCAAAAGCGAATCCTGTCCGTCCAGGACATCTCCTGCTTCGGCAAGTGTTCTACGGGCGTGGCCCTGCCGGTACTCTCGGCTGCCGGCCACGAGTGCGTCATCCTGCCCACAGCCCTGCTCTCCACCCACACCGGCGGCTTCGAGGGCTACACCTTTCTCGACCTGACGGACGAGATGCGCAAAATTCTGGCCCACTGGCAGAAGCTTGGCCTGCGCTTTGACGCGGTGCAGACCGGATATTTCGGCAGCCTCGAGCAGATGGCCATTGTCCGGGACTTTGTGGCGGGACGGGAGTTGCTTCGGTTCGTGGATCCGGTGCTCGGCGACCATGGCGGTCTCTACAGCATCTACGACCAGCGGTTTGTGGAGGCCATGCGGGACTTCTGCCGCGGGGCCGACGTCATCACCCCCAACCTGACGGAGGCCTGCCTGCTGACGGACACGCCCTACACCGGGAGCCACGTAGATGACGTGGAACTGGATCGGTTGGCCCGCCGCCTGCTGGAGCTGGGCGTCGGCAAGGCTGTGATCACGGGTATCCGTTTCGGCGAACAGGAGACGGGCATCCTGGCGGCAGACCGGGAGACCGGCCTGCGGGAGTGCTTCCGGACGCCCTACGTCGATATCTTTTTCCCCGGCACCGGCGACACCTTCGCCTCGGCCCTCTGCGGCAAGCTGATGGCGGGAACACCTTTCCGGGAGGCGGCACAGGCGGCCCTGGATTTCACCTTCCGCAGCATCTGCGACACCGTCCCCACGGACATTCGCTACGGCCTCTGCTTCGAGCAGGAATTAAAGACCCTCGGGTGAACCACGTCTTTTTGCGGTCTCTGCCCACGGGATTCTTTGGCGCGTCGGTTCGCCGCGTCCTACAATCGGAATAACACTTTACTGAAAAGGCGGCCCGATGGGCCGCTTTTGGCTTTTTTGAGATTTCACATGGATTTAAGATTTCTTTGGTTTCAGATTTAAGATGCGTCCTCTAGGATACAATCAGAAATGTGAAAATCTGAAAGGAACATCGCCATGGATCTCTTCGATGTGCTCAATCTGATCGGGGGCCTGAGCCTCTTCCTCTTCGGCATGACGCTGATGGGCAACGCCCTCGAAAAACGGGCCGGCTCCGGCCTCAAGACCCTCCTCTCCCGCCTGACCACCGGCAAGCTGGCCGGGTTTCTGACGGGCCTCGGCGTCACCGCCGTCATCCAGTCCTCCTCGGCCACCACGGTCATGGTCGTCGGCTTTGTCAACTCCGGCCTCATGACCCTGCGGCAGGCCATCAACGTCATCATGGGTGCCAACGTCGGCACCACGGTCACGGCCTGGATCCTCAGCCTGACCGGCATCAGCAGCAGCAATCTCTTTGTCAAGCTCCTGAAGCCCTCGTCCTTCACGTCGGTTCTGGCGCTGATCGGCGTTGTCCTGTTTATGATGGGTAAGACCAGCCGGAAAAAGGACACCGGCACCATCCTCCTGGGATTTGCGACCCTGATGTTCGGCATGGAGACCATGTCCGGGGCCGTCGCCGGTCTGCGGGAGGTGCCCCAGTTTGCCAGTATTCTTCTGATGTTCTCCAACCCTGTCCTCGGCGTCCTGGCCGGCGCGGTGCTGACGGCCATCATCCAGTCCTCCTCGGCCTCCGTCGGCATCCTGCAGGCGTTGGCCTCCACGGGGCAGGTGACCTACGGCACCGCCATCCCCATCATCATGGGCCAGAATATCGGCACCTGCGTGACAGCCATGATCTCCTCCGTCGGCGCAAACAAAAACGCCCGACGGGCGGCTATCGTTCATCTCTGCTTCAACATTATCGGAACCGGCGTCTGGCTGACGGTCTTCTGCCTGCTGAACGCTTTCCTGAAGTTCAGCTTCACGGCCAATCCCGTGGATCAGCTCGGCATCGCCGTGGTGCACACGGTGTTCAATCTGCTCTGCACAGCCCTGATGCTGCCGGCCTCCGGCCTGCTGGAGAAGCTGGCCTACCACCTGATTCCCGACCGGAAAACGGTGGAGCTGCCCACGGAGTTGGACGAGCGTCTGCTGGCCACCCCGTCCATCGCTGTCGAGCGGAGCAAGGTTGTCAGCGAGGCTATGGCAACGGTATCGGCTCACGCCCTGCGGGACGCCGTCTCCGTGCTGCGAAGCTGGGACAAGGATAAGGCGGAGAAGATCCGTGCCGCCGAGAATCAGGCGGATCACTATGAGGATATTCTCGGCACCTACCTCGTCAAGATCTCGGCCCACGAGCTGAGTGATCGTGACAGCAACGAGTCCGCCAAGCTGCTGCGGGTCATCGGCGACTTCGAGCGGATCTCTGACCACGCCGTCGGCGTGCTGGAGGCAGCGGAGGAGATCCGGGAGAAGGGCATCCGGTTCACGGAGGAGGCCCGGCGGGAGATGCGCATCCTGACGGATGCCGTGGACGAGTGCCTCGATTTGACTCTCTCAGCCTTTCTCCACGACGATCCGGCGACGGCCTCCCGGGTGGAGCCGCTGGAGCAGGTTGTCGACCAGCTCAAGGAGCAGCTCCGTTCCCGGCACATCCTTCGGCTCCAGCGGGGCGAGTGCTCCATCGAGGCCGGCTTCGTCTGGTCGGATCTGCTGACGGATCTCGAACGGGTGGCCGACCACTGCTCCAACATCGCCGGCTGTGTCATTGAGATGTCCCATGCGAGCCTCGACCTCCACGCTTATCTCAGCGGCGTCAAGGCCGGAAGCCGCAGTTTCCTCGACCAATACCAGAACTTTGCCAGAAAATACGCTCTGGTCGAAGAGTGAGCAACGTCCCCGGAACCACGGTTCCGGGGACGTTTTCTGTCATGCTGAGAGAGCGGATGAGACCGAAGAATCTGGTCGGAGTTTTTAATATATTTCTGCATTTCTAATAAAAATGAGAAAATACTGCAAGGGCAAATAAAATCCCCGGAACGAAAGTTCCGGGGATTCTTCGGAGAATGGATGGGAGCGCTATCGTTCTTCCCGGAAGTAGGGGAGACCGAGGCCTGCCGGGGGCTGATCCTCCTTGCGGCGGCGCATGGAGACGAACACCAGGAGCAGCAGGGTGACCACGTAGGGGATCATCTTGAATAGCTCCAGGGAACGGCGCTGCAGGCCGGGAATGTAGAGGTACATCCAGTAGCAGACACCGAAGAGGTAGGCGCCCCAGATGGCGTTGAGGGAACGCCAGGTCGCGAAGATGACCAGGGCGACGGCCAGCCAGCCGAGAGCTTCAATGGTGCCGTCGTTGGCCCAGGTGCCGCCGATGTAGTCCATCGTGTAGTAGAGGCCGCCGAAGCCGGAGATACCCGCGCCGATGCAGGTGGCGAGGTATTTGTACTTCGTGACGTTGATGCCGGCGGCGTCCGCCGTCGCCGGGTTTTCACCGACGGCGCGGAGGTTCAGACCGCTGCGGGTCTTTTTGAGATAGAAGTGGATCAGAATGGCCAGGATGATGGCGGCGTAGGCCATGAAGCCATAGGAGAAGAGCAGGTAGCCGATGCTCTTCTCTCCGCCGATACTGGCGAGGGCGGGGATGTACTTCCGGAAGGCGCCGGAGGTGACCGGGACGGAGACCTGGCCGACGCCGCCGGCCAGCTTGTTCAGGCTTCCGCCAAAGAAGTTGGCGACGCCGGAGCCGAAGATGGTCAGCGTCAGGCCGGTGACGTTCTGGTTGCAGCGCAGGGTGATGGTCAGGAAGCTGTAAACCAGGCCGCCGAGGGCGGAGGCTGCGAAGGAGCAGACCAGCGCGATCAGAATACAGACGATGGGAATCGGGTTGGGAGTGCCCAGCTCGTAGAAGAACACGCCGACCAGACCGGCGATAGCGCCGAGGTACATGACGCCGGGCACGCCAAGGTTCAGATTGCCGGCCTTCTCGGAAATGATCTCACCGAGGGCGCCGAAGAGAATGACGGTGCCAAAGACGATGGCGGAATGCAGCAGGGTAATCATTTGTCGGCACCTCCTGTTTTTGCACCGCGGAACTTCACGCGGTAGTTGACGAAGAATTCGCTGCCCAGCACGAAGAAGAGAATGATGCCGGAGATGATCTGGGAGACGTACTCGTTCATGCCGAAGGAAGAGGCGATTTCCGTTGCGCCCTTATCCAGGAACACGATCAACGCCGCAAAGACCAGCATGACGTAGGTGTTCATGCGGGAGAGCCAGGCGACAATGATGGCGGTGAAGCCGCGGCCGCCGGCTGTCTGGGTGGAGATGGTGTGGGACGCGCCGGAGACAGCCAGGAAGCCGGCCAGACCGGCGATTGCGCCGGAGAGAGCCATGGTCCGGATGTAGACCCGTTTGACGCGGATGCCGGCGTAGCGGGCCGTATTCTCCGAATCGCCGACGACGGAGATCTCATAGCCGTGCTTGGTCTGGCGCAGGTAGATAAGGACCAGCGTGGCGACCAGAAGGACGATGATGACGTTCCAGCCGAAGTCGGTATTGTAGCCCTCGGAGAAGAGGTTGGGCAGCCAGCCCACCTTGGTCTGGCGGTTGATAACGCCGACCGAGTTGGAGCCCTTCGGATTCTCCCAGGTGGCCACGAAGAAGGCCGTGAGCTGGATGGCGATGTAGTTCATCATCAGGGTGAACAGCGTCTCGTTGGTGTTCCAGCGGGCCTTGAAGAAGCCGGGGATCAGGCCCCAGATGCCGCCGGCGACGATGCTGGCGATGATCATGACCAGGAACAGCAGGGGCAGCGGCAGGCTCTTGAAGTAGATCATGCAGGCCGCGGTGGCGATGCCGCCGACCAGAACCTGACCCTCCGCGCCGACGTTCCAGAACCGCATGGCGAAAGCCGGGGCCAGGGCGCAGGCGATGCAGAGCAGCGTCATGGTGTCGCGGACGGTGACCCAGGTGCGTTTCGACGTGCCGAAGGCGCCCTGCCACATGGAGACGTAGATTTTCAGCGGGTTGAGCTTGACGATGGCGTAGATGACGATGGCGGAGACAATCAGCGCCAGAATCAGACCGATGACGCGGATGCCCCAGGCCTTCCAGACAGGCATCTCGTCGCCCCGCTTTGAGATGCGGATGAAGGGCTCCTGTGCATGGCCCTTACGGGTAATTTCGCTCATGCCGTGGCACCTTCCTTTCTGAACTGGGTCATCAGAAGACCGATCTCTTCTCTGGTTGTCTTTCTGGCGTCCACAACGCCAGAAACCTGGCCGCCGCAGAGGACAACAATGCGGTCACACAGCTCCAGCAGCACGTCCAGATCCTCGCCGACGTAGACGACGGCGACGCCTTTCATCTTCTGATCGGTCAGCAGGTTATAAATCGTGTAGGAGGTGTTGATGTCGAGGCCGCGGACGGCGTAAGCCGTCATCAGCAGCTTCGGTCCGGCAGCGATTTCGCGGCCGACCAGAACCTTCTGGACGTTGCCGCCGGAGAGACGCCGCACCGGATACTGGATGCCCGGGGTCACGACCTCCAGGTTTTTCCAGATCTCCATGGCGAGCTGGTTGGGATCCTTGCGCTTCAGGAAAGGGCCGGTGCCCTTTTTCCAACTGCGCAGCATCATGTTGCCGGACATACCCATGGAGCCGACCAGACCCATGCCGAGGCGGTCCTCCGGGACGAAGGACATGGCGATGCCGGCCTTCCGGATGGCCATGGGATCCATTCCCCGGAGATCCAGCGCCGTACCGTCGTCGGGGATGTACTTGATCTCGCCGGAGACGACGGGGTAGAGGCCGGAGATGGCCTCCAGCAACTCCTTCTGGCCGGAGCCGGCAATTCCGGCGATGCCGAGAATCTCGCCGCCCATAGCGGTGAAGGTGACATCGTCGAGGCGCTTGACACCGTCCTTGTCCACACAGGTCAGGTTTTTGACCTCAAGAACCGGATGGGGATCGACCGGGTCGGGCCGGTTGATGTTCAGCGCCGTGGCGCGGCCGACCATCATGTCGGTCAGTGACTGCTGGGTGGCCTCTTTGGTCGGCACGTCGCCGATGTACTCACCCTTACGGAGCACCACGACGCGGTCGGAGACATCCAACACCTCATGGAGCTTATGAGTGATGATGATGAGGGCTTTGCCGTCAGCCTTCATGTTCCGCATGACGGCAAAAAGCTTGTCGGTTTCCTGAGGTGTCAGAACGGCGGTCGGCTCGTCCAGAATCAAGACGTTGGCGCCGCGGTAGAGCACTTTGACGATTTCGACGGTCTGCTTCTGAGAGACGGACATTTCATAGATCTTCTGATCCGGATCGATGTCAAAGCCGTAGCGCTCGGCGATGACGCGCACCTTGGCGGCGATGGCCTTGCGGTCCAGCTTTCCCTCCTCGTCCAGGCCGAGAACAATGTTCTCTGCGGCAGTGAACACGTCCACAAGCTTGAAGTGCTGGTGAATCATGCCGATACCATGGTCGAAGGCGTCCTTGGGCGACTGGATGGAGACCGGCTCCCCGTCGACGAAAATCTGGCCTTCATCCGGATAGTAGATACCGGCCAGCATATTCATGAGCGTGGTTTTACCGCTGCCGTTTTCGCCCAGCAGGGAGAGAATTTCGCCCTTTTGCAGCTCAAGGTGAACATTGTTGTTTGCGACGACATGGCCAAAACGCTTAGTAATGCCGCGCATTTCGATTGCGTACTTAGAATCCAAGGCTGTCATCCTTTCCGTGGGAGTTTCCGGATGAATACAGAAGCAAGCCGGGGTTCAAGTTCTTATTCATACCTATTTTGAATTGTATCATAAAAGAAAATAAATGTAAATCAGAAATGAAAAAGAATCTAAAAAAATTTCTGGCTCACAAATTATTTTTGTCTATTCTCAATAAAAAAGGAAGGGCTGCCGAAGCAGCCCCTCCGGAGGAGCGTAGAGATCAGTTCAGCTCGGTGATGCCGTCGATGCGGATGGAGAAGCTGGGAGCGGACTGATATTCGGACTCATGATAGTAACCGTCGGTAACAGCCTCGCCGGTGTCATAGACCCAGTCGCCGTCGGAGTCATAGCAGAACGCGCTGGTGAGATGGCCGTCGGCGTCAACCTCATAGCCGTCACCCGCAGGAGCGGTGAAGGTGGAGACGTCGAAGACGTGCAGCGTGCCGTCCTGGATGGCAGCCTCGACTTCGGCGACCTTCTCAGCGGTGCCTTCGGCGCAGGAAGCGCCCAGCTCGGTGATGGCAACAGCGCCTTCCTCGTAACCGGCGGCCCAGTTGGTAGCGATCTTTTCACCGTTCATGGCAGCGCCAATGGCGTAGGTGTAGTAGACAGCCCAGACGTTGGTGGCAGAGGTCAGAGCAGCGTCGGGAGCGGTGGCCAGCATATCGACGTTGTAGCCGATGGAGTAGACCACAGTGCCGCCCTCGAGGGCTTCCTGGCAGGCAGCGGGAGCGCCGGTGGAGTCAGCGTGCTGGCCGATGATGACGCAGCCATCGGCGATCAGGGCCTTGGCAGCCTCGTTCTCGGCAGTGATGTCAAACCAGGAGTTGGTGTACTGGACTTCCATGGAGACATTCTCATAGACGGACTTGATGCCAAGGAAGAAGGCGGTGTAGCCGGAGACAACTTCGGCATAGGGGTAAGCACCGACATAGCCGATCTTGACCTTGCCGTCAGCGTCGTAGTTCTTGTCGGAGAGCTTGCCGGCCTCGACCAGCTCAGCGACCTTCATGCCGGCAACAACGCCGGAGACATAGCGGGACTCGTAGACGTTGGTGAAGGCGTTGGAATAGTTGTCCAGGCCGGAGGCCAGAGCCATATCACCGGTCATGGAGACGAACTGCACGTCGGGGTACTCTTCTGCGGCCTGCAGAGCATAGGACTGATGGCCGTAGGAGTTGGTGAAGACGACGGAGCAGCCCTGGTCAGCGCAGTCAACGCACTTGTCGTAGCAGGTTTCGCTTTCGGGGATGCTGTAGTACCAGATCACGTTCTCGGCGGGCACGCCCAGAGCGGCGACAGCGGCCTGGATGCCCTCGATGTGGGCGTAGCTGTAGCCTTCGTTCTCATCGCCGACCAGGATAACGCCGACCTTGAAGTCGGAGCTGGCGGCAGGCTCTTCAGCGGGCTCTTCTGCAGGTTCCTCGGCAGGTTC
>CAMGPO010000039.1 GCA_946060825.1 uncultured Clostridia bacterium
CGCTGCGCCGCTTGGGAATGATGACGCCGTGGGCGCCGGCACATTCCGCCGAGCGCAGAATCGCGCCCAGGTTGTGGGGATCGTTCAGCTCGTCGCAGATGACGATCAGCGGCGCTTCGCCCCGCTCCTCCGCCGTCTGAAGAATTTCCTCCACCGTCGCGTAGTCGTGGGCGGCGGCAAAGGCGATAACACCCTGATGAGCCCCCGTGGGGCTCATGGCGTCCAGCTTGCGGCGGTCCGCCGTCTTGACGACGGCCCCGGCCTCCCGGGCCATGCCTGCGATGCGGCTCAGGCCCTTATCCGTATCGCCCTCGGCGATGAATACATGGTCGATGGTCCGCCCGCTCCGCAGGGCCTCCGTGACGGCGTTGCGCCCCTCGATCAGCCCCTCCGGAGCCTCCCGGCGCACCGGTTCCCGGTTTTGTTCTTTTTCTTTCCTCATAGTCTGGTTTCAGCCCCTGTTGTCCATAATGGTTACAATTCATTTTATTATAGCAGGAAAGGCACAGCAACACAACAAGAAATACAAATTTACAGAAAATTCACAGCAGTCCCCGTTTCCAAAGTTGCGACAAATCAAGTTCTGTGTTATGATAACCCTGTTCTTTGTACCGCATTTCCGCGAGAAAGGGGGTCACCAAATGGACTCCAATCCGAAAGGCACCAAAAACAAGGGCGAGCCGCCGAAGCGGCGCTCCGTCTTTACGCTTATCATCGCCGCCCTGGTGCTGACCATCGTATTCAATCTGATCTACACGCAAATCGCCAACGCTTACCTGGAGGAAATTCCCTACTCCGACTTCACGGAGCTGCTGGAGCAGGACAAGATCGACTCTCTGGAATTCAAGAGCGACCGCATCCTGATTCTCACCCGGGAAGAAGCCCTCAAGAAGAGCGGCGAACAGACCGTTTACTACACCGGCCTCCTGCCGAACTATGAGCTGAACGACCTGGTCGGCACTCTCGAGGACCGGGGCATCGAGTATCAGGGCGAGATCATCGAGCAGACCTCGCCGCTGCTCTCCCTGCTGCTGGGCTGGATCATCCCCATCGCCGGTATGTACCTGCTCTTCTCCCTGCTGATGGGCTCCATGAGCAAGCGGATGGGCGACATGGGCGGCATCGGCTCCGTCGGCCAGAGCAAGGCCAAGGTCTACATGGAAAAGGAGACCGGCGTCACCTTCGCCGACGTCGCCGGTCAGGACGAGGCCAAGGAATCCCTGGTGGAGATCATCGATTTCCTCCACAATCCCCAGAAGTACGCCGCCATTGGCGCAAAGCTGCCCAAGGGCGCGCTGCTGGTCGGCTCCCCCGGCACCGGCAAGACCCTGCTGGCCAAGGCCGTCGCCGGTGAGGCCGGCGTGCCGTTCTTCTCCATCTCCGGCTCCGACTTCGTCGAGATGTTCGTCGGCGTCGGCGCGAGCCGCGTCCGCGACCTCTTCAAGGAGGCCGCCAAGGTGGCCCCCTGCATCATCTTCATCGATGAGATCGACGCCATCGGCAAGACGAGAGACACCCGCTTCGGCGGCAACGACGAGCGGGAGCAGACCCTGAACCAGCTTCTCGCCGAGATCGACGGCTTCGACTCCTCCGGCGGCGTGGTCATTCTGGCCGCCACCAACCGGCCCGAGATTCTCGACAAGGCCCTGCTCCGGGCCGGCCGTTTCGACCGCCGTATCATCGTGGACCGGCCCAACCTGGCCGGCCGCTACGAGACCCTCCGGGTCCACACGCGGAAGATCAAGCTGGCCGAGGACGTCGACCTCCGGAAGATCGCCCAGGCGACTGCCGGCGCTGTCGGCGCAGATCTGGCCAACCTGGTCAACGAGGCCGCCCTCCGGGCCGTCCGGCAGGGCCGTCAGGCCGTCTCTCAGGAGGATCTGCTGGTCTCCTTCGAGACCGTCATCGCCGGCACCGAGAAGAAGGGCACCGTCCTGACCGACATGGAAAAGCGCATCGTCTCCTACCACGAGGTCGGTCATGCCCTGGTGGCTGCCCTCCAGAAGCACACCCAGCCCGTCTCCAAAATCACCATCGTGCCCCACACCACCGGCGCCCTCGGCTATACCATGCAGACTCCGGAGGAGGAGAAATTCCTCAACACCCGGGAGGAACTGCTGGTGGAGCTGGAGACCCTGCTGGGTGGCCGGGCCGCCGAACAGACTGTGTTCGGCGCCCAGACCACCGGCGCGGCCAACGACATCGAGCGGGCCACGGATCTGGCCCGGAAGATGGTCACCCAGTACGGCATGAGCGAAAAGTTCGGACTCATGGCTCTGGCCAACACGGCCAACCAGTACCTCGACGGCGTGACCAGCATGAACTGCGCCGACACCACGGCTGCCGCCGCCGACGCCGAGATTCAGCGGATTCTCTCCGAGTGCTATGCCAGGGCCAAGGCCATTCTGGCGGAGAACCGGGAGCTGCTGGACGAGGTTGCCCTCTACCTCCTGCAGAAGGAAACCATCACCGGCGACGAGCTGATGGCTTATGTCAACGCCTACAGCCGCCGCCTTGAGGCCCCGGAGGAACCGGATTCCATCCCGGAGCAGACCAGCGAAACAACCGAATCCTGATTCCCCGTAAAACAAAGAGACGCCTCCGTGGAGGCGTCTCTTTTTCGTATGGACTTACTTTTTCCAGTGTTCAAGCCGAGGAAGCTGAGTTTCGCAGAAGGCGCGCACCTGATCCTCCGGCCATTGCTCGCCCGCCATATGGCCCACCAGGAACTCCGTCAGGGACTCCAGAGAAGAATAGGCAAATTTCCCATCGGTGTAGCACCACCGGCAGTAGTCCTCGTTGATCGTGCCGTCCGGCTCGCGGCTGAGGATCCCGTCCTCCAGCGGCATCCCGCAGCACTGGCAGATCAGCTGCTTCGGCGCGCCCAGCAGGGTGTTGATCGACACGTCGAACAGCTTCGAGAGCAGCTTCAACGTCTCCGCGTTCGGCGTCGTCTCGCCGGTCTCCCAGCGGGAGACCGCCTGCCGCGTGACGTGTACCCGCTCCGCCAGCTCGCTCTGGGACAGCCCCCGTTTCGTCCGCAGGGACAGAATCACATCTTTTGTTTCCATTGCACTCACCTCTCTTTTATGATACACGCTCTCCCGGGACATGGCAAGCAACCGTCTGTTGCCCCGCTCTTTTTTGCGGCAGGATTGCAATTCCTGCCGGAACCGGGTATAATTGATCCAGACAAATATGGAAAGGAGCCATTCCGATGAAGGACGGCTTTATCAAAGTTGCCGCGGGTTCCGTTCGCACCACCGTGGCGGACACCCTGGCCAATGCGGAAGAAATCAAGGCACGGATTCTCGAGGCCGACGAGGCCGGCGTCAATCTGCTGGTGCTGCCGGAGCTGGCGGTCACCGGCTACTCCTGCGGCGACCTCTTCTACTCCGACGTACTCCTGAAGGCGGCCCTGTGGGCTTTGGAGGACATCTGCGATTTCACCCGGGACAAGTATCCCCTCGTCATCCTCGGCCTGCCCCTGCGGCACCGGGGCAAGCTCTACAACTGCGCCGCCGCCGTCCACCACGGCGAGGTGCTGGCCTTCGTGCCCAAGACCCACCTGCCCAACTACAACGAGTTCTATGAGATGCGGCAGTTCACCCCCGGCGGGGACATCGAGGACAGCGAAATCCTCTTCCGGGGCAAGGCAGTCCCCTTCGGCGTCAACGTGCTGCTGCAGCACGAGACGATGGAGAACTTCTGCGCCGGCGTCGAGCTGTGCGAGGATCTGTGGGCCCCCTGCCCGCCCAGCGAGTTCCTGACCCGCTGCGGCGCGACGGTCATCGCCAATCCCTCCGCCTCCGACGAGATCATCGGCAAGGCCGAGTACCGCCGGATGCTCGTCTCCGCCACCTCCGCCCGGCTGCTCTGCGGCTACGTCTACTGCAACGCCGGCCCCAGCGAATCCACCCAGGACGTGGTCTTCTCCCAGCAGCACCTGATCGCGGAAAACGGCACTCTGCTGGCCGAGAATCCGCCCTTCGGGGAAACGAACCTGCTCATCACGGAACTGGACGTCGACCGTCTCGCCGGCGAGCGCCACAAGGAGACCACCTTCTCCCTCTACCCCGACGGCGAATGCCGGGTCGTCTCCTTCTTCCAGCCCCTGCGGGAGACCGTGCTGACCAAGGCCGTCGGCAGGAATCCCTTCGTCCCCGCCGCCGACGACCAGCTCGCCGCCCGCGCCGAGGCGATTTTGCAGATTCAGGCCCGGGGACTCAAGAAACGCCTCGCGCACACCCGCGCCAAAACCGCCGTAGTGGGCATCTCCGGCGGCCTCGACAGCTGTCTGGCCCTGCTGGTCATGGTGCGGGCCTTTGACCTCATGGACAAGCCCCGTTCGGAGATTCTGGCCGTGACGATGCCGGGCTTTGGCACCACCGGCCGCACCAGAGGCAACGCGGAGCGGCTCTGCGAGCTGCTGGGCGTCACCCTGAAAACCGTCCCCATCGGCGAGGCCGTCAGCCTCCACTTCCGGGACATCGGCCACGACCCGGCCATCCGGGACGTGACTTACGAAAATTCCCAGGCCCGGGAGCGCACCCAGGTCATCATGGACATCGCCAATCAGGAAAATGGCCTCGTGGTCGGCACCGGCGACCTCTCGGAGCTGGCCCTGGGCTGGGCCACCTACAACGGCGACCATATGTCGATGTACGGCGTCAACGCCTCGGTGCCCAAGACCCTGGTGCGCTACATCGTCCGCTATGAGGCGGGCCGCTCGGCCCCGGACCTGGCCGCTGTCCTCTACGACATCCTCGACACCCCGGTCTCGCCGGAGCTGCTGCCCGCTGACGAGCAGGGCAAGATCAGCCAGAAGACCGAGGATCTGGTCGGCCCCTACGAGCTCCACGACTTCTTCCTCTACTATCTGCTGCGCTTCGGCTTCGCCCCGTCGAAGATCTACCGGCTGGCCCGCTACGCCTTCGGCGGCGACTACGACGACGAGACGATCAAGAAGTGGCTCCGCACCTTTGTGCGCCGCTTCTTCAACCAGCAGTTCAAGCGCTCCTGTATGCCCGACGGCCCGAAGGTCGGCTCGGCCTCGCTCTCGCCCCGGGGCGACTGGCGGATGCCCTCCGACGCTGTCAGCCGCGTCTGGCTCGACGATCTGGAAAGCCTGTGAAACCATCCAAATGGATGCAAATTCGATGCATTTCTCTGATAAAGTCCGGATAGAAGGAACCTTTTCCATCTGCTGACGAAAGGAGAAACCGCCATGCGCCATTCATTTCCCGCCCTGCTGTTGGCCCTCTTGCTGGCCCTCTGCCTGACCGCCTGCGCCGCGTCCACCCCGGAAACGCCCGCCCCGGAGGAAGTGCCGGAGACGCCGGATTCTTCGGGCGTCACCTACACCATTTCCCTTGCCGGCCGGGACGATCTGGCCTTCGGCTGCACCGTCTGGACAGAGGATGCCGGTGAGTCCGGATCGGAGATCGCGCTGACGGAGGAAAACCGGGCCGTTCTGGAGCGGCTGTTCGACGGTCAGGCCGTGGACTTTGGGGAATTGCCTGCCAACATCCCCTCGATCCAGATCACAGCCGGTACCTGCAACATCCTGATCGACGACGACGGCTTTGTCATCGTGTCCGACGGCGAATTCAGCGGCTGCTACGCCCTCCCGCCGGAAGATTTTTCCGAGCTGTGCGCTCTGCTGCCGGAAAATGCCATGGCCAACAGGCCATAGGGCGCGGCGACCCGGCGCACCAATCTGGAACGAAGTGCAAAACGGACTGCCAAGGCAGTCCGTTTTTTCCTATTTGACCCTTCTTCCTGCCGCGCTGACAGCGACGATGTCCCGGTCATCACAGCGGTAGATGGCCCGCTCCAGCCGTTCCTCCATCGTGAGGGGCCGAGCAGGAATCGGAAGGCGGCGGTCGTCCAGCACGACGGCGTGGAGGGGGTTGCCCACGGCGAAGCCGGGCTTGTCCCCGAAGTAGCGGTGGCCGGCGCTGGTGGCCAGGTAGTAGGCCTCCCGCACCGTCAGCACCTCGTCCCCTTCGGCGATGTTCCGCGCCTTGGAGGAACGGATGGCCGACGTCATCACGTCCAGCATCGACGGCATGGCCCCGCCGGCAATGTCCGACCCGAGGGCCACCCAGACCCCCTCCCGCAGCATCTGCTTCACCGGCGCGATGCCGCTGCAGATGTTGAGATTCGAGTCGGGACAGTGGACGGCCAGAACGCCGTACTTCCGCATGGCGTCCCGCTCCCGCTTGTCCGAATGGACGCAGTGGGCCATGACCGTGTGGGAGCGCCAGAGGCCGTGCTTGCAGTAGGTCTCCCAATACTGGGCGCAGTCGGGACAAAGGCGGCCCACCAGCGCCATCTCCGCCCGGTTTTCGCTCAGGTGGCTCTGGACGTAGAGGCCCCGCTCCACGGCCAGCTTGCCGAGGAAGCCCATCAGCTCGTCGGTGCAGGACGGCGTAAACCGGGGCGTCAGGATGGGCCGGACGCGGCGGAACCGGCGGCATTCCTCCAGCCAGCGGAGTGTCTCCCGCTTCGATTCCTCCGTCCCCTCCTGCAAGCACGGGCCTCCCTGGCGGTCCATGTTGACCTTGCCGACATAGCCCGTGACCCCGGCCCGCTCCAGCTCCTCCATCAGGATCAGCGTGGCGTCCGTGTGGCGGGAGGAGAACATACAGACCCGGGTGGTGCCGCAGCGGACCAGCTCCGCGGCCAGCTGCCGGCAGGTCTGCCGGGCGAAGTCCGGTTCGGCGAAGCGGGCCTCGTTGGGGAAGGTATAGCGCTCGAGCCAGTCCAGCAGCGGCAGATCCATGCCGATGCCCACCATCGGGTACTGGGGCGCGTGGAGGTGCATATCGGCAAAGGACTGCAGAATCAGCCGGTCGCCCCAGTCCTCCAGCGGCAGGGCCGCGTACCGGGACGGCAGCTCCGGCCCGACAAACTGAATGACCCCCTCCGCGTCAAAGACCAGATAGCCGCCCTCGAAAATCTCCAGCCGGTCCGGCCCGGCGGCGCTCAGGATATTCCCCTTCCAGACTTTCATGCGGATCCTCCTTTCTCCGACAAAAAGGGCGTTCCCCGGTTACAGCTCTCCTGTTCCAGGAACACCCATAGCAGGGCCTTCGGCGGCCCCGTAGAAACTTCCGCGCCATGTCTGCGGAATTATATGTTGTTCTTCTCTTTGCATTATATCACAAAGAATCCCGGATTGCAACCGTGAATTTTTGTATAATATGCCCATTATCGAAAGATCGCGGCCAGCTCGTCCTCCGTCAGCGGGCGGAACTCACCGGGGGCCAGGCTGTCATCCAGCCGCAGGCCGCCGATGGCCAACCGCTTGAGATAGCGGACGCGGGCCCCAGCGGCGGCGGCCATGCGCTTGACCTGATGCCGTCTGCCCTCCGTCACCCAGACGCGGGCCGAGCGGCCGTCCGGGGCGATCTCGATGTCCGCCGGGCGGCAGGTCAGGCCGTTGTCCACGGTGATGCCCGCCCGGAAGCGCTCCCGGGTGTCGGGGCGGAAGGCCCCCGTGACCTCGATGTAGTACTCTTTCCGGATGCCACTGCCGGGCAGGATGATGCGGTGGCAGAGCGCGCCGTCGTTGGTCAGGAGCAGCAGGCCCTCGGCGTCGAGGTCGAGGCGGCCGACGGGAAAGAGGTGCCGCCAGCAGGGCGGCAGCAGGTCTGTGACCGGCGGCTCCCGGCCGGAGACCGTGGCCGTCACATAGCCGGCGGGTTTGTGCAGCATCAGGCAGACCGGCGGCTCCATGACCACCGGGATGCCGTCAACCCGGACGTCGGCGGCGGTGTCGCAGCGCTGGGAGATGGCTGCCGCCACTGCGCCGTCCACCGTGACCCGGCCCTCATTCACGAGGCCGATGACCTCCCGGCGGGTATACCGCCCCGAGCCGCGAATGATCTCATCGAGCCGAAAAACCGCCATACCATCTCCCCCTTTCGGACGGAAACAGTATAGCGGTTTTTTTGGTGGCCTGTCAATCCCGGGTTTCCGGCTGAATGGGGTGTTCCGGGCGGCCACACGAGGCCGCCCCTACGATGTCGGCGCAGCAATGTCATTCTGAGGGAGCTTTGGCGACCGAAGAATCTTTTCGGGTCTGGTGCAGAAGATTCTTCGCTTCGCTCAGAATGACATGGAAAAGGGTGGCGAAGGGGCATAAGGGCGGCCACATGGGGCCGCCCCTACGGAAAAATGACGCTGGGCTTCTCAGGGTTCCCGGTCGGAGCCGCGGACGTTGGCGGTGATGCCCTCGAGGGCTTTGGCCGCCT
>CAMGPO010000040.1 GCA_946060825.1 uncultured Clostridia bacterium
TGGGTATACTGGAACTGTTGCTGCTTTCCGTCGGGCTGGCGATGGACGCCCTCGCTGTCTCCATCTGTAAGGGCCTGGCGCTCGAACGGGTCACGCTGAAGCACGCTGCCATTGTCGGCGCCTGGTTCGGCGTGTTTCAGGCCCTGATGCCGACCATCGGCTACTTCCTCGGTTCCGCCTTTGAGCAGTACATCACCGCCTTCGACCATTGGATCGCTTTTGCACTTCTGGCCCTGATCGGCGGCAACATGATCCGGGAGGCCCTGCATCCCGAAGAGGACAGCGCTGACGCTTCTCTGGGTTTCCGCACCATGCTGCTGCTGGCAATTGCCACCAGCATCGACGCGCTGGCTGTCGGCGTCACTTTTGCTTTCCTGCAGGTGAACCTGCTGGCCTCCGTTCTGATGATCGGCATCATCACCTTCGGCATCTCTATGGCTGGCGTCAAGCTGGGCAGCGTGTTCGGCAACCGCTACCAGGCCAGGGCCGAACTGGCCGGCGGCGCAATCCTGATCCTGCTGGGCGTTAAGATTTTGTTGGAGCATCTGGGAATCCTTTCTTTCTGAACATATAAACCGTCCCGCCGCAGTTGCTCTGCGGCGGGACGGTTTTTGCTCAGAGGAACCAGACGTCCTCGTTGGTGGTGGAGATGGCGGCGGCTCCGGCGGAGAGGGCGCTGATGGCGTCTTCCTTGTCGGCGATCAGGCCGCCAGCCACCAGCGGCACCCGTAGGGTGCTGCTGAGCTTGCGGATCACCTTCGGCATGACGCCGGGCAGCACCTCGATCAGGTCGGCGCACTCCTGGCTGCCGGCCTTGAGGATATTCTGCAGGGAGATGGAGTCCAGCAGGAAGTAGCGCTGGACTGTCAGCAGCCCCCGGGAGGAGGCGTGGCGGATGAGGTTGGGGCGGGTGGAGATGATGCCGTCAGCCTGGGTGGTGTTGGCGAGGAAGTCCACGGATACCTCCTTCTGGGCCAGACCCTCGATCAGGTCCATGTGGAGGAAGACGGTTTTGCCCCGTTCTTTGAGATAGGCGGTGATGGGGGCCGCGGTGGAGAGATTGGCGTGGAGGACGAAGACCAGCGGGTTTTCGCTTTCCACGCACTTTTTCATGCCGGCCTCATTTTTGACGGCGGGGATGATGGGGAAGTCCTCCAGCAGGGGGAGCAGTGCCGCTTTCTCCATTGCCTTACCCCTTGTCCTTCGCTGCGTCGGCGCAGGCATTCAGGGCATCGAGGATCGCGCCGCGGAAACCACGCTGCTCCAGGGCGGCCACGCCCCGGATGGTGGTGCCGCCGGGGGAGCAGACCTCGTCCTTGAGCTGTTCCGGGTGTTTTCCGCTCTCCAGCACCAGTTTCGCCGTGCCGAGGACGGCCTGGGCTGCCATGCGGATGGCCTGATCGCGGGGAATCCCCTGGTAGACGCCGGCATCCGCCATGGCTTCGATCAGCATACAGATGTAGGCGGGACTGCTGCCCGTCAGGGCAGAGACGCTGCCCATCCGGCTCTCCGGAACCTCTTCAGCGAGGCCGGCAGCCGAGAAGACCTCCGACACCAGCGCCCGGTCGGCTTCGGTACAGGCAGAGCCAAAACAGAGGGCCGTCACACCGGCGCCAACGGCGGCAGGGGTGTTGGGCATGGCCCGGACGATCTTCCGGTCATGGCCCAGGGCTTTCTCATAGAGGGAGAGGGGCAGGGAGACAGCGACGGAGACAACGATGGCCTCCGGCCGCACCACGGGCGCGAGCTGTTCCAACACCGTGGGGATGACGTTCGGCTTGACCGCCAGCACCAGCAGATCCGAGGCAGCGGCGACAGCTTCGGCGCTGTCCATGGGGACCGCGCCGGTGACTTCGCAGACCCGCAGCAGCTTGTCCCGGCCCCGGTTGAAGGCACAGAGCGGATAGCGGGGGGCCAGGGCCTTTATCAGGGCGCCGCCCATGTTTCCGGTTCCGATAAATCCAATGGTCATAGGGATACCTCCTCAGGGAAAGTCAGACGTTAGCCGGCAGCACCGTGGTGAGTGCGCCAAGATGATCGTGCCGGTCAGCGTAGTCGATGGTGTAGTGCCCGTCCTCCAGACACAGCCGGGTGACGGAGGCGTTGGATACCCAGGGAATCCGGGCGGTTTCCTCGATGGGAAGGCCGGAGAGGCCGGCCATCAGCACCCGGATGGGAGTGGCGTGGGTAGCGATCACGACGGTCTCGCCGGGATGGGCAGCGGCGGTGTAGTCCAGAGCCGCCCGCACCCGGTCATAGAGCTGAACCACCGTCTCTCCGCCGGGTGTTGCCGCGCGGCCAATGTCCCTGCGCCAGACGGCGTAGGCATCGGGATAGCGGGCTTCGATATCCTCAAAGGTGCGCGCCTCCCAGTCCCCGGCAAAGATCTCACGGAAGCCAGGCTCCGGTTGGATGGCCAGGCCCTTGGCCTCTGCGATGGGCAGGACAGTGTTCCAGGCCCGCAGCAGGTCGCTGGCGACCACGGCATCCACGGCGGAGTCCCGGAACAGAGCGGCGGTGCAGGCGGCCTGACGGCGGCCCAGTTCCGTCAGATCCCAGTCGGTATGGCCGAGGAAAATATGCCGGACGTTGCCAAGACTCTCGCCGTGGCGGATGAGGTAGAGGATTGTTTTCATACAGTCTGCTCCCGGAATCCATAATGTGACTGCATTATACCACAAATCCGGGCCGAATTCAACGACTGCGGGCGGCTTGACAGGCCATGAGAAAGGCGCTATGCTGAGAAAAAGGAGGAACGGCGATGATTTATCTCGACAATGCGGCTACAACGCTGCACAAGCCGCCGAGGGTGGCGGAGGCGGTACTGTGGGCCATGGGCACTTTGGGGAACGGCGGCCGGGGTGTCCACAGCGGTGCCCTGACGGCGGCCCGGACAATCTTTGCCGCCCGTGCGGCTCTGGCGGACTTCTTCGGCTGCGGTGATCCGGCGCGGGTCTGCTTTACAGCCAACTCCACGGAGGCCCTGAATATCGCCCTCTTCGGGCTGCTGTCCCCCGGTGATCACGTCATCACCACCGATCTCGAGCACAACTCCGTCCTGCGGCCCCTCTATAAGCTGGAGAAAAGCGGCGTCCGCCTGACCATCCTCCCGGCAGACCGGCACGGAAACATTTCCTATGGGGCCATGGAGGCGGCCATTGGGCCGGACACCCGGATGATCGCCTGCACGCACGCCTCCAACCTGACGGGCAACTTGCTGGATCTCCGGCGCATCGGGGAGATTGCCCGGCGGCACGGCCTGCTGCTGGTGGTGGATGCCTCCCAGACGGCGGGCAGCTTTCCCATCCATATGGAAGAACTGGGCGTTTCCGTCCTCTGCTTCACGGGCCACAAGGGCATGATGGGTCCTCAGGGTACCGGCGGCCTCTGCGTCGCCAGAGGCGTGGAAGTTCAGCCGCTCCTCTATGGCGGCACCGGCGTGCAGAGCCATGAACAGGGTCAGCCCATGGACTATCCGATCCGACTGGAAGCCGGGACTCTCAACAGCCATGGCATCGCGGGTCTGGCCGCGGCGGTGGAATTTCTGAACCGAACCGGCGTGGAGACGATCCACCGTAGGGAGTGCGGGCTGATGCGACGGTTTTATGAGGGCGTGAGGGATCTGCCCGGTGTGACGGTCTACGGTGACTTCTCCGGCGACCGGGCGCCCATTGTGGCCCTGAATGTGGCCGGACTGGACTCCGGCGAGGTTGCGGACAACCTCGACCGGGATTACGGCATCGCTGTCCGGGCCGGGGCCCACTGTGCTCCACGGATGCACGCCGCCCTCGGCACGACGGAGCAGGGCGCGGTTCGCTTCTCCTTTGGCTGGTACAACACCGAGGCGGAGATTGACGCCGCCATCGAGGCCGTCCGGGCGCTGGCCCGGGAAAGCAGTTAGGCGCTGTGGCCGAGGTCAACGGAGAGCGTGGCTGCATGGTGTACCACCTGGGTGACGGCGTTCTCAAACTCGCCGGAGTGGATCCGGCGGAAAAGACCCACGACGCCCATGGCATAGCGCATCCGGCCACTGCGGTCAAAGACCGGGGCGGAGACGGAGCGGAGGCCGATTTTATACTCGCCGTCCTCCACGGCGTAGCCCTGCATTCGTATCTCCGCCAGAGCCGGCAGAAGCCGCTCGGTGTCCGTGATGGTGTGGGGCGTGAAGGCGGGCATCCCGGAGGCCTGAAGGCGGCTCCGCACCTCGGCGTCGGAGAACTGGGAGAGCAGCAGCTTGCCCTGAGAGGTGGCGTGGAGGGGCAAGCGGTAGCCCACCTCCGGCACCACCAGCATCCCGGCGCTGCCGGGGCACTGGTCGAAAGAAAGAACGCTGCCTCCGTCCAGCACGGAGAGAAAGGCGCTGACGCCGGTTTCGGCGGCCAGCTGCTCCAGATGTGGCCGGGCCGAGCGGGTGATATCCCAGGTGGCGGAGACGGCGCAGCCGCACTCAAAGAGACGGATGCCCAGGGCGTATTTGCCGTCGGGTCGCTGCTCCACCATGGCGTGATCCCGCAGGGTCGAAAGCAGGGCATGGACGGTACTCTTCGGATAGTCGGAGGCCGTGGAAAGCTCTTGCAGCGTCAACGGCGTCCGCCGCGCCAGCAGCAGTTCCAGCAGTTCCATGGCCTTGGCAACAGAGCGAACCTGGCCGGTCGGTTCATGTTCCATAAAAAATCCCCCTTTCCTACAGAATAGCACAGCCCATTCCGGATTGGCAAGGAGAAAATTCTGTATCGCTGAATCTGAATTCAGTATTACTGAACAAAAAGGGTTGTCCGCGGCGAAAAAGAACGATACAATAATGATATCGTAATCGCCAAAAAAGAATCACGCATAGACAGAAAGGGGAAAACAACATGAAAAAGTGGATGGCATGGCTGCTGGCCATGGCAATGCTCCTGGGCCTGATGACCGGTTGCGCCCAGAAACAGGCGGAGGAACCGGCGGCGGAGGAGCCCGCGGCGGAGGAGCCCGCGGCGGAAGCGCCCGCGGAGGAACCGGCGGCCGAAGAACCGGCCGAGGAGCCGGAGGAACCCACGGAAGCGCCTGCGGAAGAACCGGAGGAACCGGCCGCGGAGCCGGTGGAGCTGATCGTCTTTGCGGCAGCCTCCATGACCGAGACGCTGAACGAGCTGGCGGAACAATACAAAGAAGTCGCACCCAATGTGACGTTGGTTTTCAACTTTGACTCCTCCGGCACCCTCAAGACCCAGATCGAAGAAGGCGCGGAGTGCGACCTCTTTATCTCCGCCGGTCAGAAGCAGATGGACCAGCTGGACATCGAGGCGGATCCGGAGGTCAACACCGATGGCCTGGACTTCGTCCTGACGGAGAGCCGGATCGACCTGCTGGAAAACAAGGTCGCCCTCTGTGTGCCCGAGGGCAATCCCAAGGGCATCGAGTCCTATGACGATCTGGTGGCGGCCCTGCAGAGCGGCGACGTCCTGATGGCTATGGGCAATGCCGACGTCCCCGTTGGCCAGTACACCCAGAAGATTCTAGCCTTCTTCGGCCTCGATGAGGCGGCCCTTGCAAACTGCCTGACCTATGGCACCAACGTCAAGGAGGTCACGACGCAGGTCTCTGAGGGAGCCGTCGACTGCGGCATCATCTACCAGACCGACGCCTACTCCGCGAACCTGACCGTAGTGGACACGGCGACGGCGGAGATGTGCGGCCAGGTCATCTACCCGGCGGCTGTGCTGAAGAACAGCGCCCATCAGGCGGAGGCTCAGGCATTCCTCGACTTCCTCCGGACGGACGAGGCTGCCGCCGTCTTTGAAGCCGTCGGCTTCACGGCCCTCGGATAAATCACAACAGGAAGGAGCGCGGCCATGGACTGGTATCCGCTCTGGAACTCGCTGCGAATCGCGGCGATCTCCGCGGTGATCGTGTTCTTTGCGGGCATTTTCGCCGCCTACTATATCGCAAAGCTGCCCAGGGGACTGAAAGGTCTCCTGGACGCTTTGCTTACGCTGCCTCTGGTGCTGCCGCCGACGGTGGTGGGCTATCTGCTGCTCTGTCTGCTGGGGCCCCGGCGGCCTTTAGGCGCCTGGGTACTGGACACCTTCGGCCTCCGGCTGACCATGACTTGGTGGTCGGCCATCTTCGCCACCACGGTGGTCATTTTCCCGCTGATGTACCGGACGGCCCGGGGCGCCTTTGAGGCCTTCGACGAGACCCTGGCCGACGCCGGCCGGACCCTGGGCCGCTCCAACACCTATATCTTCTGGCGCATCCGGATGCCATGCTGCCGGCAGGGAATCCTGGCCGGCGTGGTGCTGGCTTTTGCCCGGGCCCTGGGCGAGTACGGCGCCACCAGCATGATCGCCGGCTACACGCCGGGCCGAACCGCCACGATCTCCACGACGGTCTACCAGCTCTGGCGCACCAACGACGACGGCCTGGCCATGCGCTGGGTCCTGGTCAATGTGGCCATCTCGGCCGTGGTGCTGCTGGCGGTCAACCTGCTGGAGCGGCGGAGCAGAGAGGGGAGGTGAGGGCATGGCCCTTTCAGTACAGATTGAGAAGTGGCTGGGTGATTTCCACCTGAACGCCGCCTTTGAGACGGAGGGGGAAACTCTGGCCCTGCTGGGGGCCTCCGGTTGCGGCAAGAGCATGACCCTCAAATGTATCGCCGGCATTGTACGGCCGGACCGGGGCAGGATTGTCCTCAATGGCCGCGTTCTCTTTGACAGCGAGCAGGGGATCAACCTGCCGCCCCAGAAGCGGCGGGTAGGATATCTCTTTCAGCAGTACGCCCTCTTTCCCCACATGACGGTGGAAGAGAACATCGCCGTTGGCCTGCGGACGAAGGACCGGGCGGCCAGGAAAGCCGCCGTGGCGGAAAAGGTCAAAACCTTCCGCTTAGAAGGCCTGGAGAAGCTGCGTCCCTGCCAGCTCTCCGGCGGCCAGCAGCAGCGAACGGCTTTTGCACGGATTTTGGCCAGCGAGCCGGAGGTCCTGCTGCTGGATGAGCCCTTCTCAGCTCTGGACGACCACCTGCGTTGGCAGCTTGAGCTTGAGCTGATGGATGTGCTGCGGGACTTTTCCGGCGACACGGTCTTTGTCTCCCACCGGAAAGACGAGGTGCGCAGGCTCTGCCAGACCGTTACAGTGCTGACGGCGGGCAGGACCGACCCAGTGACGACGGTGCGGGCGCTGCTGGAACGGCCCCGTACCGTGGGGGAGGCCCGGCTGGCCGGCTGCCGTAATCTCTCGCAGGCGGAGCGGTTGGAAGAACACCGCATTTTCTGCAAAAATTGGGGTGTGGAGCTGGAGACGGCGGAAGCGGTCCCGGGGGATACGGCCTTTGCAGCCATTCGGGACGGCGACATCTATCCGGCGTCGGGGCCGGACAACCGGATCGACTGCCGGGTCGCCCGGGTCGTCCGGGACCTGGACACGGTCATTCTCATGCTGGCAACGCCCGGCGGCAGCGAGGGCCACAGTCTCCTGCGGATGGAGCTGCCGGCGGCGGAGTGGGAGGCCCTGGGCTGTCCCGAAGCTCTTGCGGCGGCGGTCTGTCCGGCGGACATCCTGCTCTTGACGTGAGTTGACACGTGTATTAAAATAAATATAGAGAAGAAGGGCGGGAACTCCGCCGGGAGGAAACGATATGGCAAAGGTCAGGGCGGTCTGTATCAGCGAACGAAAGGGCATCCGCAAGCACGCGGTGCCGGAGATCACGGTGCGGAAGGAGCACGGGATTGTCGGTGATGCCCACGCGGGAAATTGGCACCGGCAGATCAGCCTGCTGGCCACGGAGAGCATCGACCGGATGCGGGCCATGGGTCTCAGTCTGACCGACGGAGCCTTTGCCGAGAACATCGTGACCGAGGGTATTGAACTCAGAACACTGCCTGTCGGAACGCTGCTGCGGGTCGGCGAGACGCTGCTGCGGGTGACGCAGATCGGCAAGGAGTGCCACAACGACTGCGCCATCAAGGCGGCTACCGGTACCTGTGTGATGCCTACGGACGGCATTTTTGCCGTTGTGGTCGAGGAAGGAACCATCCGTCCGGGCGACGGGATTTCCATCGAGGAGGAACAGAGATGAAGCTGATTCCGGTTAAAGAAGCGGTAGGGCAGGTGCTCTGCCATGATATGACACAGATCATCCCCGGGGAGGGCAAGGGGGCGCGGT
>CAMGPO010000041.1 GCA_946060825.1 uncultured Clostridia bacterium
GGGATGCTGCTGGACGGCGTCTATGCCACGGCGGCCCGGGTTGTGGCGGTCATGCTGCCGCCCATGGCCATCTTCTTTCCGCTGTTCACCCTGGCCGAGGATTGGGGCCTGCTGCCCCGGATCGCCTTTCTGCTCGATCACCGCTTCGCCGCCTGCGGGGCTTGCGGCAAACAGGGGCTGACCATGTGTATGGGCCTCGGGTGTAACGCCGTGGGCGTCACCGGCTGCCGCATCATTGACTCGCCCCGCGAGCGGCTGATCGCCATCCTGACCAACGCCTTTGTGCCCTGTAACGGCCGCTTTCCCGCCATGATCGCCCTGATCACCATTTTCTTTGCCGGGGACAGTCCGCTGCTGGCGGCCCTGCTTCTGACGGCGGTGGTGCTGCTGGGGGTGAGCATGACCTTCCTCGCCTCGAGGCTGCTCAGCGGGACGGTGCTGCGGGGCGAGCCGTCCTCCTTCGCCCTGGAGCTGCCGCCCTACCGGAAGCCCGACGTCCCCAGAGTGCTGGTGCGCTCCCTCCTCGACCGGACGGTCTTTGTCCTGGGGCGGGCCTTGGCCGTGGCCGCCCCGGCGGGGCTGGTCATCTGGCTGCTGGCGAACCTCGGCGGTGGGACGGCTCTGCGGGCCTGCGCTTCCTTTCTCGATCCGCTGGGTCTTGCCCTGGGCATGGACGGCATGATTTTGCTCAGCTTCGTGCTGGCCCTCCCAGCCAACGAGCTGGTGCTGCCGGTGCTGCTGATGCAGCTCACGGGCGGCGGCGTCCTCTCTGCCGTGGAGGAGACCGGGGCCATCGGCGGGATCCTGCTGGCTGGGGGCTGGACGTGGAAACCCGCCCTCTGCACCCTGCTGTTCTTCCTGCTCCACTGGCCCTGCAGCACGACCCTCCTGACCATCCGCCGGGAGACCGGCAGCCTCCGCTGGACGGCTTTGGCTGCCGCGCTGCCCACCGCCGCCGGAATGCTGCTCTGCGCCCTGACCCGCCTGCTGACCGGACTGATTTGAACAAAAATATACGCAATATACGTAGTGAATATTCGGCGTTCGGCCGGAGGAACACCCGGCATTGTGCAAAATAGACAGAACAAACCCAATATATTTTAGAATTCTTTTGCATTTCTGGACTTGACTATGGATAATATACACGTTATAATGCATACATATTCAAGAACAAACCGGACACGGCCCGCCGTGCCGGAAAGGAGAAGGAATTATGAAAAAGATCATCGCTCTGCTGCTGGCCATGGTCATGGTCCTGGCCATGTTCACCGCCTGCGGCAGCAAGACTGCCGAAGCGCCTGCCGCCGAGGAACCTGCGGCTGAGGAACCCGCCGCCGAAGAACCGGCCGCCGAAGAACCGGCCGCCGAGGAGCCTGCCAAAGAAGAGCCTGCCGAAGAAGAGCCCGCTGCCGAAGCGCCTGCCGCCGAACTGACCATCGACGAGATCAAGGCCCAGCTTCAGACCGTGGAGGACGGCAAGCTGACCGTCGCCACCAGCCCCGACTTCGCCCCCTATGAGTTCTACTCCCTCGACGAGGATGGCAATCCGACCTTGGCCGGTTTTGACATGGCTCTGGCCCAGTATATTGCCGACTTCCTTGGCCTTGAGCTGGAAGTCATCCCCATGGACTTTAACGGCACCCTCGCTGAGCTGGCCGCCAAGACCGTCGACCTGAGCATGGCCGGCTATTCCCCCGATCCCGAGCGGGAAGACAAGATGGACTTCTCCGAGATCTACTACACCGGCGGCCAGTCCTTCGTGACCGTTCAGGATAAGGCTTCTCTGTTTGCTTCCCTCGCGGACGCCAACAACCCCGACTACTCCATCGGCGCACAGATCGGCTCCATCCAGGTCGGTCTGGCTGAGGAAAACACCCCCGACGCCGATATTGTCCAGCTCTCCAAGGTGACCGACATCATCGCCGAGCTGCTGGCCGGCCAGCTGGACGGCGCCTTCATCGAGACCGCGGTGGCCGAGAGCTATGCCAAGAACTACCCCGACCTGGCCATCGTGCTGCCCGTTCCCTACGATCAGGAAGGCTCCGTGGTCGGCGTCTGCAAGGGCAATGACATCCTGCTCGCCGGCGTCAACATGGCCATCGAAGCGGCCCTGGCCGACGGCTCCATGGATCAGTTCGTGGCCGACGCCAATGAGCTGGCCGCCGGTCAGACCTACGAAGGCCTGCTGGAGGATATGGAGTAACAGACGTACACGTTCGGAAATCCTTCTCCCCGGAGCTTGCCCCGGGGAGAATTTTCCGGTTTTATCAGGACATAGAAAGGGGACAGGGTATGCTCTCTGCCAAAGGCTTCCAGGCGACCTGGAAATACATCGAACTCTTCAAGCAGGGCCTGATCTGTACGCTCTCGCTGTCGGCGCTGACCGTCATTTTCGGCTTTCTTCTGGCACTGGTTCTGGCGCTGTGCCGGCTCTCCGACATTCGGCCCTTCCGGTTCCTCGCCACCGACCGCGAGGGCCATCTCCGTCCCCAGGGCTTTCTGCTGTCCCTGAGCCGGCTGAAGCCCCTGGACGTCCTGGCCACGGTCTATGTGGAGGTTTTCCGGGCCACCCCCATGCTGGTGCAGCTCTTTATCATCTACCACATCGTGTTCCACGGCGTGCCGCTGCCCAAATTCAAGCTCTTCGGCTTCATCCGCTTTGACCGGTTCCTGCCCGGCGTGGTGGCCCTGGCCCTGAACTCCGGCGCTTACCTCAGCGAGATCATCCGGGCCGGCATCCAGTCCATCGACGGCGGCCAGACCGAGGCGGCCCGTTCCCTGGGCCTGACCCAGATGCAGAATATGCGCTTCGTCGTCCTGCCCCAGGCCGTCAAGAACATCCTGCCGGCCATCGCCAACGAGTTCGTCACGATCATCAAGGAGTCCTCCATCTGCTACACCATCGGCGTGCAGGAGATCATGTACGCGGTCAACGCGATCAAGGGCGCGACCTTCTCCATCGGCGAGCCGCTGATCGTCTCCGCGGCGGTCTACTTCTGCCTCACCTTCCCAACCTCCAAGATCATCGCGTATTTTGAAAGGAGAATGAGCCGTGGCGACAAGCGGTAAGCTGATCGAGGTGCAGCACCTCAAGAAATACTACCACAAGGGCAAGATCAAGGCCCTGGACGACGTCTCCGTCGAGAGCTATCCGGGCGACGTCATGGTCGTCATCGGCCCCTCCGGCTCCGGCAAGTCCACCCTGCTGCGGAGCCTGAACCTGCTGGAGGAGCCGACGGACGGCTCCATCATCTTCGAGGGCGTGGACATCACCAAGAAGAAGGTGCGAAACGCCAAGGGTAAGCTGGTCAAGCTCAATCTCGACCAGCACCGGCAGAAGATGGGCATGGTGTTCCAGCACTTCAATCTCTTCCCCCATATGACGGTCCTCGACAACCTGACCCTGGCTCCAATCCAGGTGAAGAAGATGAACAAGGCCGACGCCGAAGCCAAGGCTATGGCCCTGCTGGACCGGGTCGGTCTGGCCGACCGGGCCGGGGCCTATCCCATCCAGCTCTCCGGCGGCCAGAAGCAGCGTGTCGCCATCGTGCGGGCGCTGTGCATGGAGCCGGACGTGATGCTCTTTGACGAGCCGACCTCCGCCCTCGACCCCGAGATGGTCGGCGAGGTGCTGGACGTCATGAAGGAGCTGGCCCGCGAGGGCATGACCATGGTGGTTGTCACCCATGAGATGGGCTTCGCCCGCGAGGTCGGCAACCGGGTGCTGTTCATGGCCGACGGCAAGCTGCTGGAGCAGGGAACGCCGGAGGACATCTTTGTGCATCCCCAGCACCCGCGGCTGCAGGAATTCCTGGCGAAGGTGCTGTAACCATGGACAAGCAGAAGCTCTATGGCTATCTCGACGAACGGGCCCGGGACTTCTATGATCTCAGCGACGAGATCTGGGGTCTGGCCGAGCTGTCGATGCAGGAGTACGGCTCCGCCGCCTCCTATCTTTCGGCGCTGGAACGGGAGGGCTTCCGGGTGGAAAATCACCTGGCCGGTCTGCCCACGGCCTTCTCCGGCAGCTACGGCAGCGGAAAACCCGTCATCGGCATTCTGGGCGAGTTTGACGCCCTGTCCTCCCTCTCCCAGAAAGCGGGGGAGACGGCTCCCTGCCCCCTGACTGCGGGCGGCTGCGGCCAGGGCTGCGGCCACAACCTGCTGGGCGCGGCCGCTTTTGCCGCCGCCGTGGCCCTCAAGCATAGCATCGAGGCGGGGGAGCTCTCCGGCACTGTCGTGTTCTACGGCTGTCCCGGCGAGGAGGGCTGCTCCGGCAAGGCCTTCATGGCCCGGGCCGGTCTTTTCCGCGACCTCGACGCCGCCCTCTCCTGGCACCCCGGCGACACCAACGAGGTGACCACCGGCTCCAATACCGCTACCATCCAGTACGAATACACCTTCCGCGGCGTGGCCGCCCACGCGGCCCACAGCCCCCACACGGGCCGGTCGGCCCTGGACGCGGCGGAGCTGATGAACGTGGGCGTCCAGTTCCTGCGGGAGCATATGCCTCGCACCGATTACCTCCACTATTCGATCCTCGACGCCGGCGGCGTCTCGCCCAACGTGGTGCAGCCCACGGCCCGCGTCCTCTACATGGTGCGCTCCGACTGCGTCCGCAATGCCAAGAAGCTGCTGGCCCGGGTTCACAAGATCGCCCAGGGTGCGGCCATGATGACCGAGACCGAGGTCACCTGGCGGCAGATTGACGGCACCTCCAGTATCGTTTCCAACGCCGTGCTGGAGCGACTGCTGGACGAGAACCTGCGGGCAGCGCCCCTGCCTGTCTACACGGCAGAGGAATTGGCCTTTGCGAAGGAATTGGCCGCCACCTATGAGCCGGACGGCCTGCCGGGCCAGATGACCGCCTTCGACGAGACGGTGCGGGAGCAGGTGGAGGCCCTGACGGAGCAGGGGACCCTGGCCCTCAACAATTTCGTCATGCCCTATGTCCACGCCGGGCAGATGGCCCCCGGCTCCTCCGATGTGGGCGACGTGAGCTGGCTCACGCCCACGGCCCAGTTCACCGCCGTGACCTGGACCTCCGGCGCGCCGGGCCACTCCTGGCAGAACGTCTCCATCGGTAAGAGCTCCATCGCCCACAAGGGCCTGCTGCTGGCTGCTAAGGTGCTGGCAGCGTCGGCTGCCGATCTGATGGAGCGGCCCGATATTTTGGAGGCCGCCCGGGCGGAATTTGAAAAAAAGACGCGGGATGGCTACGATTGTCCGCTGGAGCCGGACACCGAGCCGGATCCAGCCGCGTAACAAAAAGGCGCGTCCGCTTCCCCGAACGGCGGGGGAGGCGGGCGCGCTTCCGATTTGTCGGGAGGGCGAAAAAGTTTTTGGAAAAAAGAGCGCAAAGCACGTCGGTTCTGTTCCGTTTCTTTGGCTAATCCACCAAAGGAACCGACAAAATCCGTGGAAATATTCTCTGTTTATGCGGCCTTGGCAAGCGGGGGAAAGCGTGTTATACTGTCTCCAGTTGATCCTTCTGTGACTGACGGAACAGTGGGTTTACCACAGGGGAGCAGAGGGAGCGTTTCTGACTCGATCAGATGCCGACCGTCTGGGCATACCAACTATCCGGAGACCACTCTACCAATTTACGCCTCATCGCCTATCTTGATAGACCGCTGTCTTCGCGGGGTTGGTGTGCCCATTTTTGATGATTCTGGAGGAATGTCACATGAAAAAAGTTGCGGTCATCATGGGCAGCGCCAGCGACCTGCCGGTGGTGGAGAAGGCTATCAAGACCCTGCAGGAGTATGAAGTCCCCTGCGAGGTGCACGTCTTTTCTGCCCACAGAACCCCCGACGAGGCGGCGGACTTCGCCCAGCACGCCCGGGAGAACGGCTTCGGCGCCATCATTGCCGCCGCCGGTATGGCTGCCCACCTCGCGGGCGCTCTGGCTGCCAGAACGACCCTGCCCGTGATCGGAATCCCGGTCAAATCCAAATATCTTGACGGCATTGACGCGCTGCTGTCGACGGTTCAGATGCCCTCCGGAATCCCGGTGGCGACCGTCGCGATCGACGGCGCTGTGAATGCCGCCTTGCTGTCTCTGCAGATTCTCGCCGTCTCCGACGAGGCCCTGGCCAAGCGCCTGGACGACGCGAGACGGGCCGGCGCGGAGAAGGTCCTCGCCGCCAACAAAGAACTCGAAGAAAAATACAATTAAAAAGGAGATAAACCCCATGAAAACCGAAATGATTTACGAAGGCAAAGCCAAGAAAGTCTATGCGACCGAAGATCCGGCCCTGGTCATTGTCTCCTATAAGGACGACGCCACCGCCGGCGACGGCGCGAAGAAGGGCACCATCGTGGGCAAGGGCGTCATCAACAACCGGATGTCCAACCACCTGATGCAGCTCCTCGAAAAGAATGGCGTTCCCACCCACTTCGTCGAAGAGCTGAGCGACCGCGACACCCTCGTGAAGCGCGTCTCCATCGTGCCGCTGGAGGTCATCGTCCGCAACATCTCCGCCGGCCACTTCCCCCAGCGCTACGGCGTGGAAGAGGGCACCGTCTTTGAGAATCCCACCATCGAGTTCTCCTACAAGAACGACGATCTGCACGACCCCCTGCTGAACGAGTACCACGCCCTGGCCCTCAAGCTGGCCACCCGCGAGGAGATCGACCGCATCAAGGCCATGTCCTTCCAGGTCAACGAGGTCCTGAAGGCATACTTCCTGAAGCGCAACGTCAAGCTTGTCGACTTTAAACTGGAGTTCGGCCGCCTCAGTGACGGCACCATTGTCCTGGCCGACGAGATCTCCCCCGACACCTGCCGCTTCTGGGACGCCGACACCAACGAGAAGCTGGACAAGGACCGCTTCCGCCGGGACATGGGCGGCGTGGAAGACGCCTACAACGAGATGATGCACCGCGTGTTCGGCGAATAACGGAGGTCGGTTTTGGGCGGCTTTTTCGGAACGATTTCAAAGCGGGACTGCGTGCTGGACATCTTCTTCGGCGTGGACTACCACTCCCATCTGGGCACCCGCAGCGGCGGCATGATTATCTACGACCGCAAGGACGGCTTCCAGCGCCAGATCCACAACATTCAGAACACCCCCTTCCGCACGAAGTTCGAGAAGGACCTCGAGTCCTTCCACGGCTGCAGCGGCATCGGCTGCATCAGCGACACCGATCCCCAGCCCCTGCTGGTGCGTTCCCATCTGGGCCTCTACGCCATCACCATGGTGGGTATCATCAACAACGCCGAGCAGCTGATCGAGACCTATTTCTCCGACCACGGCCATCAGTTCATGGCCATGAGCTCCGGTGCGGTCAACGCCATCGAGCTGGTGGCGGCGCTCATCAACCAGAAGGACAGTCTGCTCGAGGGCATCCGCTATGCCCAGGAGGTCATCGAAGGCTCCGCCACCATCCTGATTCTGACCAGAGACAGCATCATCGCCGCCCGGGATAAGCTGGGCCGCCTGCCGGTGCTGATCGGCAAAAACGAGGACGGCTGCTGCATCTCCTTCGAGTCCTTCGCCTACCAGAAGCTGGGCTATGCGAACGCCTACGAGCTGGGCCCCCGGGAGATCGTTGAGGTCACGGCCGACGGCTGGAAGACCCTGTCTCCCGCCGGGGAGAAGATGCGCATCTGCGCCTTCCTCTGGAGCTACTACGGCTATCCCAACTCCAACTACGAGGG
Organism: uncultured Clostridia bacterium; assembly: GCA_946060825.1. Lineage (GTDB taxonomy): Bacteria > Bacillota > Clostridia > Oscillospirales > Oscillospiraceae > RGIG3159. Next base: position 7,664 of record CAMGPO010000041.1, read on the forward strand.
CGTGAACGTGGAGGTCATGCGCTACCGCAACGGCGAGATCATGGCCCGGAACGAGATGGAGGCGGGTACACTGCCGGACGTTGACTACGTGGCCGGTGTGCCGGACTCCGGCCTGCCCCATGCCATCGGCTATGCCAACACCTGCGACGCCCCCTTTGCCCGGCCTTTTGTCAAGTACACCCCCACCTGGCCCCGGTCCTTCATGCCTGCCAGCCAGGAGGTCCGCAATCAGGTGGCCAAGATGAAGCAGATCCCAGTCCCCGAGCTGATCGAGGGCAAGAAGCTGCTCTTCGTCGACGACTCCATCGTCC
>CAMGPO010000042.1 GCA_946060825.1 uncultured Clostridia bacterium
TTTCCCGAAAAAGCGTGAAAACGTATCGATATGCAGAAACCCGAAAAGCCTCCCTTGCGACGCGAAGCTAGTGCCGTTTGCGGCGGAAAGGGAGGTGACACGAAACATGACAGAGGGGTTGTAACCTGTCATACCGCATATCGCTGCGTTACAATCCCTCAGTCGCCTTGGGCGACAGCTCCCTTTACACAAGGGAGCCTTTTGGAACTGCATGGAGACGGTCCCATGGCTCAATCGGGCAGCGGCGCAGCGTCCAGATCCCGGAATTCATAGATCCGTTCCCAGGTCTCCGTCTCCGCGTCGTAGATCACGGAGCTGCGGTGGCGCTCCAGCAGCCGGGCGATCTGATAGGCGTCGATCCAGATCTCGGAGTTGCACTCCTTCTGCCACTCCTCGAAGATGAGCTGGATGCCGAAGTGGAGGTGGACCGTCTCGATGTTGTTGATGTTCTCGGTATGGGAATAGCCGGTGCGGCCCATGAAGCCGATGACCTGTCCGGCCTCCACCCGGTCGCCCTCCTTCAGCCCCGGGGCGTAGGGTGTATCCTTCCGCAGGTGCGCATAGTAATAATACCGCTTCCGATCGTCGCTGCGGATGCCGATCCGCCAGCCGCCGTACTGGTTCCAGCCCAGGGCCTCCACGGTGCCCGACTCCACGGCGATGATGGGCGTGCCGAGGCTGCCCATCATGTCATGACCCAGATGGCGGCGGCGGAAGCCGTAGCTCCGGGAGGCCCCGAAATCGTCGCTGTGGGCGTACCAGTAGCCGGCGGCGATGGGCGAGAAGGCTTTGATTCCCCAGGCCGGCTTCCATTCGCCGTCGATCTTCACCGCGTAGTTGCCCGCGAGACCGCCGAGTACCGCCGTGTAGGCCTCGAGGTAATACTGATAGTAACCGTCCTTGCCGCCCAGGATCTCCTTCGGCGATTTCCCGGCCGTCAGGCTGCGGCAGGCCGCCGTCACGTCGGCAGGCGTCGGATTACCGCCGCATTGCGTGGCTGCCAGTGCCAGAATCTGAATCCAGGATTGCGGGTTGTCCTGCTCCCGGGACTGCTCCTCCAGGCTGAGGGCCCGCTCCATGGCCTCGCAGGAGAGGTCAAAGTCGACCCACTTGACCGTGGCCTCCGCCGGCACCGCCAGCAGCGCGAGGCAGAGCAGCGCCATCCAAACACGTTTCATACAAAGACCGCCTTTCCCCGACAGGATATCCCGGAAAACGACGGTCTATACTTTTTTTCGGCGATGTGGTATGCTGTTTTGGGGATGCAACCGGAAGTTGACACGGTTTTTTGCGAAATGCAACAGGAATTTGGTGGAAGTTGCCCCCGCGCCCCGGTAAGATGGGAGCATCACAAACGGAGGTACGCAACATGAGTTTTGGTGAAAATCTGCAATACCTGCGGCGGCAGGCGAACATGACCCAGGAGGATCTGGCCGCAGAGATGAACGTCTCCCGGCAGACCGTCTCCAAGTGGGAATCCGACGGAGCCTATCCGGAGATGGAGAAGCTGCTCCAGCTCTCCGCACGCTTTGACATCGACCTTGACACCCTGCTGCGTGGCAGCGCAGCGGAGGCCCGGACAGCCGACGAGCAGGACTACGACGGCCACATGAACCGCTTCACCCGGCAAATCATGGCCGGTGTGGCTCTGATCCTCGCGGGGGTGACGATGCTGCTGCTCCTTTGCGGCCTCGGCGTGCCCGAGGGCCTGGCCACGGTGGTCTTTTTCCTCTTCCTGATCGCGGGTGTCAGCGTCCTGATCGTGGCGGGCATCTGCCACGATACCTATGAAAAAGAGAACCCGGTCATCCGCTTCACCTACGACTCGGAGACGGTGCGGGCCTTCCGGCGGCAGTTCCCGATCCTGATCGTGGTACCCACGGCGATGATCCTCATGGGCGTGACGGTGCTGGTGGCCTTCTATACGATCCCGGGCCTGCTGCCGTCTATCCCGGAGGAGACGCTGGACTTTCTGGGCGGGGCCTTTCTGCTGCTGACGGTCACCCTCGCCGTCCCCATCTACATCTACGCAGGCATCCAGAGCGGGAAATACGACATCGCCGGCTGGAACCGGGACCACGACCGCCACCCGTCCACGCCGGAGGACAAACAGGCGCGGAAGGCGTCGAACATCTGTGGGGCCATCATGTCCTGCGCGGTAATGGTCTACCTGCTGATCGGCTTTGTCTGGAGCCTGTGGCACCCGGGCTGGCTGATCTTCCCGGTCTGCGGCGTGATCTGCGGCATCGTCAACCGCGCCTGCGGCGTCGAGGACTGACCGACGTAAAAAAGACTTCCCCTTGAGGGGAAGGCAAATAAAACGGCTCCCGGCCGGGAGCCGTTTCTCTGTTATTTTTTCTCCCGTTTCCCGGGGCGGAATTTCTTTTCCTCGCCGCGGAGAAGACGGCCGATGTTGCTCCGGTGCTGGAAGATGACCACCAGCCCCACAAACAGGCCCAGCAGACACTCCACCGTGGGCAGATGGAAGGCAAAGCACAGCACCGGCAGCAGAAACGCCACCGTAACAGAGCAGAGAGAGACAATCTGGCTGACCAGGAATACCGCGAAAAAGACCGCCGCCAGAACCAGAAAGACCCGCCAGTCGATCATCAGAGCCACGACAGCCCCGACGGTAACGCCCTTACCGCCCTTAAAGTGGAAAAAGGCGGGCCAGCAGTGGCCGATGACGCAGAAGGCCCCGGCCAGGGCCGCACCGGTAAGCCCGGCGAGCCGGCTTCCGATCAATGTAGCCGCCACGGTCTTGAGGGCGTCGCAGCCGAAGGTCAGCAGACCCGATGCCATGCCGAAAATACGTGCCATGTTGGTAGCGCCGGCGTTGCCGCTGCCCTTGGAACGGATATCGATGCGGTAGATCCCCTTGGAGATCAGCACCGAGGAACTGATAGACCCCAGCAGATAGGCCACGGCGGCAATCAGAATATAGTTCAGCACGACGGTCACTCCAGTCTTCGACGGGTATTAAGGTTATCCTAACATATTCTTTAGATTTTGTGAAGATGGTCACAGAAAATTTACATCTCTGGATTTATTGCACAAATTCAGCAGGATTGATTGTTGACTTTGCACACAGGCGTGCTAGAATGTTATCAATTTCATACAGCAAACCCGACGACTTCCTTCAGAACGCGGTGCGGACTGGAGGAACGAGGAGTCTCTGGAGAAGCTCATTGAATTGAGTGCCGAAGGTGCAAGGCGAAGGCCGAATCTCTCAGGCAAAAGGACAGAGTACACAGCAGGAATGAAGTTCTTTCTGTGTGCGCACAATGAGCAGACCGGAGTTCGGTTTGCTCATTTTTTCATAGAAAGAGAGGCACCCCCATGCAAAGCATCCTGAACAAGAATCTGGACTTCCTGGAGACCTGTGACTCCGACCTGGCCGCCCTGGTGCGGGAAGAATTCCGCCGCCAGTGCGAAAACCTGGAGCTGATCGCCTCGGAGAACATCACCTCCCCCGCCGTTATGGCGGCCATGGGCTCCGTTCTGACCAACAAGTATGCCGAGGGCTACCCCGGCCGCCGGTACCACGGCGGCTGCGAATATGCCGACGGCGTCGAGACACTGGCCATTCAGCGGGCCAAAGCCCTCTTCGGCGCGGAGTATGCCAATGTCCAGCCCCATTCCGGCGCGCAGGCCAATCTGGCAGCCTACGCCGCCCTGCTTCGGCCCGGCGACACCCTGATGGGCATGGACCTCCGCTGCGGCGGCCACCTGTCCCACGGGGCAGCGGTCAACCTCTCCGGCAAGATCTATCACAGCGTCTCCTACGGCGTTGATCCCCAAACCGGACGCATCGATTATAACCAGGTAGAGGATCTGGTCAAACAGCACCAGCCTAAACTGCTGGTGGCCGGCGCCTCGGCCTATCCCCGCACGCTCGACTTCGCCGCGTTCGCCGACATCGCCCACCGCCACGGCGCTCTGCTGATGGTGGACATGGCCCATATTGCCGGCCTCGTGGCCGGGGGTCAGCACTCCAGTCCGGTACCCTACGCCGACGTTGTCACCACCACGACCCACAAGACCCTTCGAGGGCCTCGGGGCGGCCTGATTCTCGCCAGAGAGGAGTTCGCCAAAAAGCTGGACAGCGCCGTCTTTCCCGGCACCCAGGGCGGCCCACTGATGCACGTCATCGCCGCCAAGGCCGTCTGCCTCCGGGAGGCCATGACGCCGGCGTTCACGGCCTACGCCGCCGCCATCGTGGAGAACGCCAAAGCTCTGGCCGCGGCATTGGAAAAACGAGGCTTCCCCCTTGTCTCCGGCGGCACGGACAATCATCTGATGCTGGTCGACCTGCGGTCGCTGGGCGTCAGCGGCAGGGAAATGCAGGATCGGCTCGACGCGGTGCACATCACAGTCAACAAGAATGCCGTCCCGGGCGACAGCTCCGCCGCCAGCGTGACCGGCGGCATCCGCCTCGGCACTGCCGCGGTGACAACCCGGGGCTTCACGGCGGCGGAGATGGACGATATCGCCGGCTGCATCCACGCCATCGCCGTGGATCCGGAGGCCAACCGGGAGAGCGTCCTCTCCCGCGTCGCCGCCATGACTGCCGCCCATCCCCTTTACCCCGGGGAACCGGCGCCGTAGGATTGCCGGACCCCGCGCCTGCGCAAAAAAAGCTCCCCCTCCGGGGAGCTTTTTCTGATTCACGCGGATTACTCGAACTTGCCCTTCATGCGCAGCTCGCCCTGCCAGAGGGCCGTGCGGCCCCGGGCAAAGAGGCTGTCGATCTCCAGGCCGTCGCCCAGCACCAGCAGGTCGGCGTCGGCGCCCTCGCGAACGCAGCCCTTCACGCCGTCCTTGGCCAGCAGCCCGGCGGGGGTGGAGGTCAAAAGCCGGAGCGCCTGCTCCAGGGCGATGCCCCGCTTCACCAGGCCCTGCAAAGTCTTGTGCAGGTACTTCGGGGAGGCGTAGGTCAGACCGATGCACTCGCCGGCCTCGTTGAACCGGGGCTGGCTGCCGTAAGCGTCGCTGGACATGGTGACGTGGTCGGCGGTGACACCCTCCCGGCCCAGGCAGGCCGCGATCAGGTCGGCGGTCTCTTCCAGGCTGACATCGTCGCAGCCGGTGGTGATGTCGATGTAGCCGCCCCGGCGCACCAGCTCGATGCCCTGCTCCGTCAGGGGCGTGCAGCGGCCGACGTGGGTGGGCAGGAAGTTCTTCGCGGGGACGTCGGAGTGGTCCAGGGCGTAGAAGATCGGGTCGAGGCCGCCCTTGCCGCTGCCCATGTGCATGGTCACAAGGCCGGGATTGCCACTGAGCATACCGCCCCGGCGGGCTTCGGTGGCCACGCGGATCAGTTCTTCCCCGGTGGGGTTGGAGCTGCGGTGGTCGGAGACGGCGATCTTGACGCCGATCATCGGCTGGATCATCATGATGTCCTTCTCGACGCTGCCGGTCATGGTGCGGGTCGGATAGCCATAGGAGCCGGTCAGGGCATAGGCAGTGATACCCTCCTCGGTCAGGGCGCGGGCCTTGGCCACGAGGTTTTCGAGGCTGCGGGTGATGCCGTCGGTGCCCAGCAGGCCCACGACGGTGGTGATACCGTTGGTCAGGAAGACGCTGAGCTGGGACTCGGGCACCCGAGAGCTGGGACCCTGCTCGCCGCCGCCACCGGTAATGTGGACGTGGAGGTCGATGTAGCCGGGCACCAGGGTCTTGCCCTCGAGGTCGTAGACCTCGACGTCGGGCAGGTTGTCGTAGCCGTCGATACGGTCAGCGATGCGGAGGATCTTCTCCCCGGCGATCAGGATGTCCTTTCTTCCGATGGGATCGGGGTTGTAGACGACGGCGTTTTTCAGCAGTTTGATCATAATGTGTGACTCCTTTTATTCTTCAAAGGTGCCCCTGACCAGGGCGCAGCCATGGCGCACCATCGTGCGGCCCCTCGCCAGGACAGTATCGATGGCGAGGCCCTCGTCCAGGATCAGCAGGTCGCCGTCGCTGCCGGGCCGGAGGCAGCCCTTCTTCGGGAAGAGGCCGTTGGCCCGGGCCGGATTTTCGGTGCAGACGCGGATCGCCGTCTCCAGGGGCACGCCCAGCTCCACGGCGGCGCAGATCTCCTCGTGGAGGGAGTAGAGCTTCGCCACGAGCTGCTTCTGGCTTCCGTCGGGCAGGGTCACGCTCATGCAGCCGTTGCCGTCGGAGCTCATGGTCAGCCGCTCCATGGGCAGGCCCTCCTCGTGCCAGATCCGGATGGCCTCCGCCGGCTCGATGCCGCCGGAAAAGCCCTCCTTCTTCCGCACGCCGGAGGTGATGTCGGCCCAGCCGCCCAGACGGGCAAAGTCCTTCGCCTCGGCGAAGAGGGCCGGGTCGCGGTTCAGGTGGGTGGGGATGAAGTGCTTCGCGGGGATCTCCGTCTCTTCGATGATCTCCATAAGGGTGCGGAGGCCGGTCTTGCCGGTGCCCAGGTGGAACTGGACGACGCCGGCCTTGCCGGAGAGCATCCCGCCGAGGCGGGCCTGGGTCAGGACGCGCTTCAACTCGTCCTTCGTGGGCTGGGAGGAGCGGTGGTCGGAAATGGCCAGCTCGCCGATGCCCAGCACCTTGTCGATCAGGATGATGTCCCGCCGGGCGTCGCCGGTCAGGGTGTGGAGGGGCAGCTCGTAGGAGCCGGTCAGGATGTAGGCCGAAATGCCCTCGGTCTCGAGGGCGCGGGCCTTGGCCAGCAGGGACTCGGGGTGACGGGTGGTGCCGTCGGTGCCGATGACGCCCACCACGGTGGTCACGCCGGCCCGGGTGACCTCGCTGAGGGGCACCTCCGGTGTACGGCTGAAGGGGCCGGATTCCCCGCCCCCGCCGATGATGTGGACATGCTGGTCGATGTAGCCGGGCATCACGGCCCGGCCTTCGGCGTCGAGGACCTCCAAATCCGGCAGGCCGCCCACCTCGATCGTGGGAGCGACGTGGGCGACCGTGCCGTTGAGAATCAGGATGTCCCGCAGGCCGGCATGGCTGGGATCATAGAGATCCGCGTGCCGGATAAGGACGTTGAACATTTAGCCGTTACCCTTGGCAGCCTTCTCGGCCTCGTACTTGGCCTTCTCTTCATCGCTCAGCTTGGCGATGCCGATGCCGGTGAAGCCGTAGAAGATGGCGAACAGGAAGCCGGTGTAGCAGAGGATGGCCCAGGGCAGATACTCCAGGGTCTCAACACCCAGGCAGGAGACCATGTAGGCGCCGGCGGCGGACCAGGGAACCAGAGGCACGAACACGGTGCCGGCGTCCTCGAGGGTACGGGACAGGTTCTTGGCAGCCAGGCCGCGCTCGCGGTAAGCGTCGCTGAACATCTCGCCGGGGATCAGGATGGACAGGTAGGAGTTGCCGGTGGTCAGAGCCATGATGATGCAGGACACGACGGTGGACAGGATGAGGGAGCCGGTGGACTTGGCGACGGACAGGATCTTCTTCAGGATGACATCCAGGCAGCCGGCGCGGCTCATGATGCCGGCGAAGCAGAAGGCGCAGAACACCAGCAGGGTGGTGCCCATGATGCTGCTCATGCCGCCGCGGTTCAGAAGCTTGGTGACGCTGGCAGCGCAGGTCTCGGCGTCAAAGCCGGGGGCGGAGATCATGGAAACGTTGAAGCCGCCGACGGTGGCGGAGAGGATGTTCTTCAGGGTGATGCCCTGCATAAAGAAGCCCTCGATGCCGGCAACGACGGTGGAGAGGAGCATGACAGGGATGGTGGGCTTCTGCATCAGGGAGCCGGCCAGAACGATGATGACGGGGACCAGCAGCAGGATGTTCCACTTGTACATGCCGTCGAGCTGGGTCAGCAGAGTGGTGACGGCCTCGGACTCGACGCCGGCGGCGGCGTTGGCGCGGAGACCGACGATGGCGTAGACGATCAGGGAGACGAGGGTGGCGGGGATGGTGGTCCACAGCATATGGCCGATGTGCTCATACAGGGTGCTGCCGGCGGCC
>CAMGPO010000043.1 GCA_946060825.1 uncultured Clostridia bacterium
TGAAGAACAGGTCGGGCCGGTCCAGGGGCAGGTCGCCGTAGACCTCGTCGGTGGAGACCTGGTGATAGCGGGTGATGCCGTATTTGCGGCAGGCGTCCATCATCGTCGCAGTGCCCATGATGTTGGTCTGCAGGAAGACGCCGGGGTTTTCGATGGAGCGGTCCACATGGCTCTCCGCAGCGAAATTCACGACGATGTCGGGATGCTCCTCTTCAAAAAGGCGGAAGACGGCCTCGCGGTCACAGATATCGGCCTTGACAAAGCGGAACTGCGGATTCTCCATGACGGGCGCCAGGGTGGAGAGGTTGCCGGCATAGGTCAGCTTGTCGAGACAGACGATCCGGTAATCCGGGTATTTCTCCAGCATATGGAAGATGAAATTACTGCCGATGAAGCCGGCACCGCCGGTGACAATGATAGTCATAATACGTCCTCCTTAGTAGACAAAATTACAGTCGCTGTCCTTCAGCAGGGGTGCGGAGACGTCCTTCTGAGACAGAATGGGATCGGTGACGCCCCAGTCGATGCTGAACACGGGATCATCAAAGCGGATGGAGCGGTCGTCCGGTCTGGAATAGAGATTGTCGGCCTTGTAGCAGAAGATCACGTCGTCGGTCAGCGTGACAAAGCCGTGGCCGAAGCCGCGGGGAATATAAAACTGACGCTTGTTCCCGGAGGAAAGCTCCAGAGAGTACCACTGGAGATAGGTGGGGGAGCCTTTGCGCAGATCGACGGCCACGTCCATCACCGCGCCCTGCACAACACGGACGATCTTCGCCTGGGCCATGGGGTCCCGCTGAAAATGGATGCCGCGGACGGTACCTTTTTTCGCGGTATAGCTCTCGTTGTCCTGCATGGGCTCGAAGTGCAGCGCTGCGTACTTCGGGGCGGACCAGCACTCAAAAAAGTAGCCGCGATGGTCGCCGAAAACGTCCGGCTCGATGACCTTGAGGTCGGGAATGGGAGTATCAAGGAATTTCATTTGGGTCACCTGATATGAGTTTGATAATTTGGATGCGGTCAATAGACGATTTTCCCGTCGGCCACCTGTTTCAGGTGCTGGCCATAGGGAGATTTTCCGTACCGGGCCGCCGACAGCAGGAGGGTTTCCTTGTCGATCCAGCCCTGGGTGTAGGCGATCTCCTCCAGAGCGGCGATCTGCATTCCCTGACGGGCTTCAATCATCCGCACGAAGTCGGAGGCGTCCACCAGCGAGTCCATGGTGCCGGTGTCCAGCCAGGCGTAGCCGCGGCCGAGAAGCTGAACGTCCAGGGTGCCGTCCTCCAGATAGAAGCGGTTGAGATCGGTAATCTCCAGCTCGCCGCGGGCGCTTGGACGGACGCGCTTGGCCATCTCCACGACGCGCTTGTCGTAGAAATACAGACCGGTGATGCAGTAATTGGACTTGGGATTTTTGGGCTTTTCCTCCACGGAGATGACCTTGCCGTTTTCATCAAACTCGACAATGCCGAATCGCTCCGGGTCGTTCACATAGTAGCCGAAGATGCTGGCGCGGCCGTTTTCTTCGGCGTTTTTGGTCGCCTGACGGAGCAGCTTGGAGAAGCCGTTTCCGTGGAAAATGTTGTCGCCGAGCACCATGGCGCAGCAGTCGTCGCCGATGAAGTCCTCGCCGATCAGGAAGGCCTGAGCCAGACCGTCGGGAGAGGGTTGTTCGGCGTAGCTGAGGTGAATGCCATACTGGCTTCCGTCGCCCAGAAGCCGCTCAAAGTTGGGCAGGTCGGTGGGGGTGGAGATGATGAGGATGTCCCGGATGCCTGCCAGCATCAGGGTGGACAGGGGATAATAGACCATCGGCTTGTCATAGACGGGGAGAAGCTGCTTGGAAGTGACCATAGTCAGAGGATAGAGGCGGGTTCCGGAACCACCGGCCAGTACGATTCCCTTCATTTGCAATACTCCTTTTCTTCTATATGTCGGTCGTTTTCGTTTGATGCGGGAAATCCAGCAAAACTGCCGCCAGGGCATACCAGGAAATTCCCAGCACCGCGTTCATCCATGGGTTGTAGGCGCTGGCAAAGAGGAACGCCGCAAGCCCGCAGAAGACGGGCAGCAGCAGCTCTGCACAGGAAGCACGGCTGCCGGGAGCCAGGCGGAAAAACCGGATCAGGATCCAGGCAAGGGGCGAGAGGTACAGCAGTAGCCCCAGAATGCCCATTCGGCACAATACGTCCAGATAGAACATCTCGTCGAATCCGTTGTCGCGGACCGGGGCGCTGGCGCCCAGTCCGTTGCCGAAGAGCGGCGCTTTGGCGATGAGCTGCCGGAGCTGCCGCACAGTCTCTTTCCGCAGGGTGTCAGAGGCCTCCGTGATGACAAGGTATTCCGTTTTCTGCTCCTCTTCGGCCAGAAGCTGGTCCTCCGAACGGGTTGAGGGCCCCCCGAGAAAATCAAAGGTGATCCCGTAGCGCGAAGCAAGGATGGCTCTGGTCCTGTAAGCGCTGGAAACGGTCACTTCGGCGCCGAAAGTCCGGGAAAGACCGAAATTCAGATAGCTACCCTGGAGAAGCACCTCCTGCCCGAGAATCAGGCAGAGCGTCAGTCCGACAGTAATCAGAACGTGGCCCAGGACCCGGCGCAGCCGCTTCCGGTGCCCGATCAGGGACAACAGGATGGACAGGGCTGCGGCAAGCCCGGTCGCGCCGTAAAGGGAGCGGGTAAAGGTGAGCAGCAGCGCGTTGAAATAGAACGCGGTCAAAAGGGTGTAGGAAAACCGGAAACGAGGACTATGTACCTGCCGGAACAGGGCGATTGCGGAGGCCGCGATCAGATAGGGGCTGCTGAAAAAGAAAATCCGGAAAATGGAATCGGATACGTTCGAAATGTTGCCCAGAAGCATCGAATAGGCGATTGCGCCGACCTGCGCCACCGCGTCGGGATGGATCGCGCAGTAGTAATTGCAGGCGAGGCAGAGCAGCGCCTGAACAAAGGCGCCGGCGAGCACACAGGAGAGCAGCCGGCGGAGCTGTTCTTTTGTCCGGATCAGGGCGACACAGACAGGCAGCAGGAAAAACCAGGCAAAGCCGGTCAGATCGCCGCGCAGCACTGCCGGCGTGTTGCCTGCGCGGACGCCGCGCAGGGCGCAAACCGCTGTCCAGACCAGAAAGCATCCGAGGGACAGCACGACCATGCGGTGCTCTTTTGCAAGGCATCGGCCGAGAACGGGAAGGGCAGTCAGCAGCAGGAGCGTGCCCAGCACCAGACGAGGATAGAGCAGCGAGCCCGGGGGATAATGTCCGCCGCCGGACCATGCACAGTCAAACAGGAACAGGCAGAGCAGAACGCGGGAAATTGCCGCGGAGCGTTCCGGCCATGGGAGGGACCGGAAGCTGCGTACTGCGCTGCGGACAGTCAGAAAACGCAAGGAACATTCACCACCAGATCAGTTGTCCGATCCGTCTGGTCAGGTTTTGCTTCCAGAAGTGACAGCGGTGATAGCAGCGAAGCCGGGAAAGCTTGGACTGCTGGGGAAGCGCCTGGAACGCCTGACAGACGGAACGCGCCTCTGCCGGCATGAAATTGCCGAAGGAGGTCAGGAGAGAGGCGGCCTGATTCGTGGTCCGGCGGAAAGCGTCCTTCGCATCATGGCTGCGCAGCCGTTTCAGCAGATAAGCGGGACTGCGGGCGTTCTTCGCGCCGACCACGTTGCCGCCGTGCTGGCGGTAGTCGATGGTCGCCTCGTCCAGAAAGCCGACGCGGCCGCAGGCGGCAGCCAGCAGCGCCAGATACCAGTCGTGCATTAGCACGGCGTCCGGCTCCGGTACACTGCAGAACAGCTGTGTCAGCGCGCGGTTGACCATCATGGTGCAGCCGGTGACGACGTTCTGCACCAGAAGCTGATGCAGGGCGACGCGGCTGCCGTCGAGGGCGGAAAAATGCAGAAACGAAGGGGCGATCTCCTGCAGCGACCGGTCAACGACCCGGAGGTCTGTGTGAACCAGGGCAGGGACGGAGGGGTCCGGGCAGAGCTGCTGCATGGCAGACAGCGTGCGGGAAACCTTGTCCGGGTGCCAGACGTCGTCCTGGTCGCAAAACATGACATAGGGGGCGTCGCCGAAATGGCGCAGCAGGTAGAGAAAATGATCCTGGGAACTGCCAAACCGGCGGCCGGAGCGGTGATGCAGGAGCCGCTCCGGATACGCCTTTGCGTAGCGGTCCAGAATTGCCGGGGTGGCATCGGAGGAGCCGTCGTCCGAAGCGACGATCTGCAGACCGGGCGCGTCCTGGGCAAGAAGGGAATCCAGCAGCTGCGGAAGATAGGTCTCGCCCTGGTAGGTGGCGAGCAGGATGCGGATGGAAGGTTCTCTCATAGCGCCTCCCCGGCGGATGCCAGAACACGGCGGAGCACAGAGATACAGGAAGCCTCTGCCGTATGAGACGAAAAAAGAGCCTCGTAGGTTTCATGGGCTGCCCTGGAAAAATCTCCGGTTCCGGCGGAAATCAGATCCGCAGCGGCTGCGGCCGTGCGCTCCGGATCCCGGAGGGACAGTCCGATGCTGCGGGAAGCGAGAAGGGCTGCGGTATCGCCGCCGATGGTGCTGATGATCGGAAGTCCGTGGCGAAGGTAGTCCACCGATTTCATGGTCAGACCGACGCAGACGGAATCCTTCATCACATTGAGGCCGAAATGGCAGCCCGAGAGAATCCGGTGCTTTTCCGCTTCGCCGAAGATCTCGCCGTGGAACTCCACCTCCGCGCCGGCGGCGCGGGCGGCCTCGCAGAAGGCGGCGCGGGTTTCGCCTTCACCGATGATGTGGAGCCGGACCGGCATCCTGGCGGAGAGGGCGCGCAGAAAAGCGGCAATCCGCGGGATATCGATGAGATTGTTGATCGCGCCCAGATAGGCGAGCTCTGCCCGGTCCTTCGGAAGGACGGCGGGGAATTCCGGCCCCTCATAGGGCGGCAGGGAAAAATAGATGGTTCCGGAACGGGAGCCGTCCAGAGAAAGAATCTCGCGGTACAGGCTGCACTCCGCCGTGACAAAGTCAGCGGCATCCAGATTCCGGTCCCGCAGATCCGCCCAGATGCGGAACGGGAGGGAGAGAAGCCGCTTCATGCGGGAAGAGGGGAAGGTCTCCGGCCAGAGGTCGAAGAGGTCAAAGATCAGCCGCACCTGGGGATGGCGCCGTTTGTAGCGCTTCAGCTCCCGGGCGAGGAAGTTGGGCGGCAGCAGGCAGACGAGCACGGTGGGCTCATCCGGAAGCGCCTCCAACCAGCGGCGCACCTGAATGGCAAACTCCCGGTGGGAGAGGATCCGGTCCGCCGAGAGGTTCTTCCGGTAGGGGCGGACGTGGAGCTGCACGCAGCCTGGGACGGTGCAGGAATAGGTCTCCTTGGCCGTGTGGCTGAAATCGGAGGTGAGATAGGTGGCGGGAATCCCGAAGGCCTGCAGGGCCCGGTCCCAATCGCCCATCCGGTGACCGTAGTGGTCGGAGCAGCTGATGAGATAAGCGTGTTTCATTTTGCGGGCACTTCCTCATCCTCGTCGTCAAAGGCTTCCGTGCTCTCCTCTGGCGTGAACAACACCAGAATGGTACGCAGCAAAAGCTTGAGATCGAGCAGCAGACTGTACTGCTCGATATAGATCATGTCCATCGCGAGCTTTTCCCACGGCGGCGTGTTGTATTTGCCGTAGACCTGCGCCATGCCGGTCAGGCCTGCCTTTGCCCAGAGCCGGTAGGAGAACTCCGGGAGCTCACTCGTGTATTTTTCCACATTCTCCAGCATCTCCGGACGGGGGCCGACAAAGCTCATATCGCTCCGAAGCACATTGATGAGCTGGGGCAGCTCGTCGATGCGGAATTTCCGGATCACGCGGCCAACCTTTGTAATCCGGTCGTCGTCCTTGGTGACGGAACGGTTGACGGCATTCTCCTCCCGCATGGAGCGGAATTTGATGACGTCAAAGGTGCGGCCGCCGTAGGTTGCCCGCTTCTGGCGGTAGAACACATGGCCGCCGTCCTCCAGCTTGATGGCGATGGCTGTGACCAGCATGATGGGGGAAGCGAGAATGAGGCAGATCAGGGAGGCGGCGATATCAAAGCCGCGCTTGAGGATCCGCTGCTCCATGCTCAGCCCTTTGGGGGCGGAATGCATCATGGAGGTGTCATCAAACATGACGCGCTCCGTGCCGAGGGAGACGAGATCGGCCATTTCCAGCGTATAATAAAAATCTTTTTTCTGGGAATAGCAGTATTCCACGATCCCGAGCCGTTCCCGGACGGAGAGGTTGAAGAGAAAGACCGCGTCGTACTGATCGATCAGATCGAACAGCCTCGGATGGTCCAGCGTGACGAGCTGGCAGATCACGAACTGCTTGTGATAGGCGGACACCTTTCCGGTCAGACGGCGCACGTCATCGCCCGGCCGCAAAATGACCAGGCATTGCTGGGGCGGAACAAAATGAAAATAGATGCCGTTTCCGCCGTAGGCAAAGAGAACGATGAGAAGAATCTGGATGACGATGCAAAGCAGCAGAAGCAGCGGCTGTTCATAGACGAAGCGGCCTCCATGCACGACCGTGGTGTTCATGATGCAGAGGAACAGGTGCGCAATCACATCGGCGGCGATCACGGAAAGGGTGAGGGAGTAGATGATCGGGCGGCTCTTTTTCTTGCCGACGTCGAAGCCGCCGTATACCCGCGTCATCAGCAGGTAGACCACCGAATAGGCCAGCAGCGTGATGCCGGACGTTCTGGATGGAACCAGGAGATAGGGATTGCGGATCGAAAAGAGCAGAAAAAAGACCGAGCCGACCAGCGCATAGACCAGAAACTTCCAGACGAGTAGGATCGAACGACGCATTTTTTTCAGCATGATAAAAGTCCTTTGATCTTTGACCGGCAGAAACTGCTGCCCGGGAGGCACATCGCTGAAAACAGGCAAAGGGCCGGTCGGATTTCCGGCGGAAATATTTCTGCCGGCTGCGCGGCGAAACGCACGATACCTTCAGGTTTCAATATTATACCCGATATTTCGTGCAAGGTCAATGCCCATTCTTTCCTGCCGGCTCGTCCTCCGGCCCGGCGGCTGGAAATACCAGGAAGTCCTTGACCTTTGATTGCCGGACGATTAAAATAAACAGAGCGGAACGCGGCGGGAAAAGAATCCGGCTTTTTTGTTCTTTGATGCAAAAGCGATGCATCCGCCGTGTAACCTGTAAGCAGAATTTCCCGTCTATATGGGTGACGGTATTTTACGGAACCTGGAGGAGAATGACGAATCATGAAAAGAATACTGAGCTTGCTGCTGGCCGCAGCGCTGCTGCTCTCCTGCTGCGCCTGCGCCGGTAAAAAGACGCCCTTGTCGGACGGCAACCGCGGCGATCCCCTTGCCGCCGTCTTTCCCGACGGCGTGACCCTCTGCGGTACGGATGTGACCGGCATGACGGCGGAGGAGGCAAAGGCCGCCGTGGAGGCGCGGGCAGCGTCCTATGTCCTGACCCTTTCCCTGGATGGAGAGGAGCTCGCGTTTTCTGCGGAGGATCTGTCCCTCGCCTGCGGCACGACGGACTATGAGGCCATCCTGCAGGCCTGTCTCGAGGACAGCGCCAAGCGGGAGATCTCGGTCGAGGGCCTCATTACATATGACGCCTCCGCGGTGGAGGCGGCTCTGAAGGACTTCGCCGGCAGCGATAAGACAGCCCAGAACGCCCGCATTGAGCTGAGCGGCAGGGACAAGTCCTTTGTCCTGATTCCCGAGGAGCAGGGCGGCCTCAACCTTGACGCGGTGCTGGACGCCGTCAGGGAGGCTGTGCCCCGGCTGCAGAACGAAGTGAAGCTGGACGCGGAAACCGTCTACCAGCCGGCAGAGATCACCGCCGACAGCCCGGAGGCCAAGACCGCCCTGGAAAAGGCGAACAGGAGGCTGGACGTCGCCCTGACCTACACCTAC
>CAMGPO010000044.1 GCA_946060825.1 uncultured Clostridia bacterium
GCACATTTCACAACCCAAAGCACAAGAAAAAAGACACAACCCACACCACAATCATTCTCTTTCCCTTCGAGGTAAATGCTGCCGCCGTCCTTGGCATAGATACCAAACAGACACTTCATCAGGGTGGACTTTCCGGCGCCGTTTTCACCCATCAGGGCATGGACGGTACCGCGTTTGACCGTCAAAGAGACATGATCCAGCGCCTTGACGCCGGGGAATGTCTTTGTAATGTCTGTCATCTGCAGCAAGACATCCTGCTCCATATCTTCATGTCCTCCTTCTTAAAAAAGGCAGCCGCCGCCGAGGCGGCAGCTGCCCTTGCGTTTATGGGTTTGGGTGCAGCTTATGCGGTGTAGGGAGCGTAAGCAACGAACAGCTTGTTGGCGATGCCCTCAGCGACCGTGTACATATCCGCATTGGTGGCGGCAGCGGCGGCCACGGCGTCAGCCATGGAGGAGCCGGTGCCCACGGAGGAGGCGACGGAAGCGATGGCGGCGGCCATGCCCTCAGCGTCCTGCTTGACGGTACCGGTCATCTTGCCGGCGGCGATCAACTGCTTGGCGGAATCGGTGGCGTCAACGCCGAACACGGGGATGGTGGTCACGCCCTCGGCGCCGGTGTTGTAGCCAGCGGCCTCCAGAGCGGAGATGCAGCCCTCAGCCATGTTGTCGTTGTTGCAGATGATGAGCTCGATCATGTTGCCGTTGGCTTCGTTGTACTGGGACAGGTTGGTGTTCATGTAGTCCAGCGCAGCCTGAGCGGACCACTGGCCGTTCTGGTCGACCTGATAGCCCTGGGTGTTGGCAGCGTCGAAGTAAGCAAGCTCGGGCTTGCCGTTCTCGGTCAGGATGGCGTTGGCATCCTCGACGCCGTACTGGGTGCGGTAGATGGCCTCGACGTTGGCCTCGTCGCCCTTGAACATGGCGTAGGAGATGACGCCGTCGCCGTTCAGATCGATGGCGTCGTAGTTCTCGAGGACATACTCGCCGATCATCTTGCCCTGCAGGTGGCCGGCCTCGGGGGCGTCGGTACCGACAAAGCTGATGTTCTCATAGGCGTTCAGGACGGAGCCTTCGGAGCCGTCCTCTTCGACTGCACGGTTGAAGAACACGACGGGAGTCTCGCCGGCCATTTCGATGATGGTCTTGGCAGCATCGGAAGAACCGGAGGTGACAAGGTTGACGACCAGCAGGTTGCAGCCGGTGGTCAGCGCGGTCTGAATCTGCTCGTTCTGCGTGGTCTGGTTGCCGTTGCCGTCATAGTCCTGGTAGGCAATGCCCAAGGTGTCCCACTGGGCGTCCAGAGCGGTACGGACGCTGGAAATGTAGGTGTCGGCAAAGCTGTAATAGAACACACCGACGTTCAGCTCGGAGACATCACCGGCAGACTCTTCGGCAGCGGGCTCCTCAGCGGGAGTCTCGGCGGCGGGCTCTTCGGCAGCGGGCTCTTCCGCGGCAGGCTCCTCGGTCTTGGCGCCGCAGGCAACCAGAGCGAGAACCATGACCAGCGCAAGCAGCAGGGCAATAAGCTTTTTCATGGTAAATCTTTCCTCCATTTGTATTTTTTGCAGAGGGACAGCATCAGGGTACTGTCCTTTCTACAAGAACATTCTAGTGCTTTTCCGCGTCGAAAACAATGCGTTTTTTTATGGAGAATGTTAATAATTTTCCGGTTCCCACCCGACCCCACAAAAAGCAACATCATATTTTGTGCAGTTTGACCATCAGTTGAAGGAAAACAACACCTTTTGGTTCTCGATGTCAAACATATTCTCCCGGGTCACAGTAGAGGTGGGCGTGTCCATCAACTCGGCGGCGTTGTAGGTCTCGCCGTTCAGCAAGCCGTAGGCCGCCTCCACGCCGAGGTAGCCCATGGCGTAGGGGTTCTGGACGATCAGGGCGTCCACAGCGCCGGACTGCATCAGGTCGACGGTGATGACGTTGCTGTCGAAGCCCACCATGCGGACGCAGTCCTCCAGAGCCTGACCGGCGACGGCCCGGGCCGCGCCGACGCTGGTCGGCTCGTTGAAGCCCACCAGGACGTTGATCTCCGGATGCTCCCGCAGCAGCTCCGCTGCTCTCTCTTCGGCGTCCTCCTGGGTGGAGAGGGCGTTGACCGTGTAGATCCCGGCCACGCGGCTGTCCTCCAGGGCCGCCTCCCGAAAGCCCCACTCACGCTCCTGGCCGTTGCGGCTGACCTGGGCGTAGTTGACGAGGCCGATGACCAGGGTCTCCTCCTTCGTGTCCAGGGCCGCGGCGGCGGCCTGCCGGCCGGCGGCCACGTTGTCGGTGCCGATGCGGACGCTGACGTGCTCCGAGTCGACGTCGCTGTCGATGACCACGATCTTCACGCCCCGGGCCGCCGCCGCGTCGATGGCGGCAGCGTTCTCCTCATAGCTGATGGCGGAAAAGACGATGGCGTCCACCCCGCTGTCCACAGCTTCCTCGATGTATTGGTTCTGGGTCTCGTAGTCCTCCTCAGTCTCGGGACCGGTGATGGTCAGGTCGATGTTGTACTCGCTGCTGGCGGCGTTGGCTCCGGCAAAGACCGACTTCCAGAACTCCGTCTCCGTGGACTTGACGACCATGGCGACGGAATGGCGCTCCGTTTCCGCCGGACGGCTGGCGCAGCCGGACAGCGGGAGCAGGACCAGAAGAAGCAGCGCCAGAAGTTTCTTACCGGTTCTCATAGTCCTCCTCCTTCAGAATCTTCGGCATCCGGATGGTGACGCTGGTGCCCTCATCCGGCTCGCTGTCGATGGTGATGCCGTATTTCTCCCCAAAATAGATCTTCAGCCGGTCGTTGACGTTCTTGATACCGATGCCGGTCCGGTCGCTGCGCTCCTTACGCAGCATGGCCTCGATCTGCGCCGGCTCTATGCCCACGCCGTTGTCGGCCACGACAAAGAGAATGTCCTCCCCCTCGGGCCGGATGGTGATGGTGATCTCCCCCTCGTCCACCAGACCGTTGATACCGTGGTAGATGGCGTTCTCGATGATCGGCTGGAGGGTGATCTTGTTGCAGAGATAGTCGAGGCAGCCCTCGTCCACGTCGAAGCGGTAGCAGAACTGATCCTTGTAGCGGTGCTTCTGGATCTGCAGGTAGCTCTCGGCGTGCTGCAGCTCGCTGCGGATCGGGATCAGCTCATGGCCGCGGCTGATGCTGATGCGGAAGAGCCGGGCAAGGGCGTTGACCATCTGCACCGCCTCGGCGTTGCGCCCCTGCTCGCACATCCAGGCGATGGAGTCCAGGGTGTTGTAGAGGAAATGGGGATTGATCTGGGCCTGCAGGGCCTTCAGCTCCGTCTTGCGGAGGTTGATCTCCTCGCCGCGAACCGTCTCCATCAGCCGCTGGATCTGTCCGACCATGTGGCTGAAGGTCTCGGACAGCTCCCGCACCTCCCGGGATCCGCCGACGGGCACATAGGTGAAGTGGTCGGCGTCCCGCTCAAACTGGCGCATGGCGCCGGAGAGGCCCTGCAGGGGCCGGGACAGGACACGGGACAGGGCAACGCCGCTGATGGCCGCCGTCAGCAGTACCACCGCGGCAACCAGCACCAGAATCCGGGCCGCCTCCGCAACATTGGCGCTGATAACCTCGTCCACATAGCTGACGCCGACGACCCTCCAGTTGCAGTTTTCCAGAGACTGAACAGCGTAGATCACGTTGCCCTCCACATGGGCGCCGTCGGTCAGGGAGGCAATCAGCGCCGTGTTCTCGTCCTTGAGAGCGGAATAGATGAGCTGCTGTTGGGGGTGGTAGATGATGCTGCCGGACTCGTCCATCAGGAAGCAGTAGCCGTGCTGGCCGATGCCGACGTTGTTGATGTACTCAGAGATGCTGGTGAAGCTGAGATCCAGAGCCGCCCACTTCTCCGCCTCCGCCGTGTCCACCGGCTCCACCATGGTGACGACCCAGGGGTAGTAGCCGGGGAAGATCGTCTCCACATGGGGATCGGAGATGTAGCCGGCCTCATAGTCCCCCAGCGTCTCCTGGTTGAAGGAGAGGTTCTGCCAGATCTCCGGTCGTGGTCTGTGGCCCAGGCTGCGGCAGGTGAGCATGGTGCCGTCCTCGTCGTAGGTCGTGACCGCCACCACGTCGGATCGGATCTGCAGCAGGGCCGCAAAGAAATCGTTCCGGGCCGTCTCCGGATCCTCCAGCTTGTCCTGCAGAAGAGCCATGACGCCGTTCATATCGTCGATGTAGCTGCCCACGGTGTTGCTGACCTGCACCACCGCCTGACGGCTGGAGGTCTGGGCGCTGCGGATCAGGGAGTGGCGGTAGACATTCAGGAAAAAGACGATGGCGCAGGCCATGATGCCCAGCACCAGACCGGTCACCAGCAGCACGATGATGGCGGTCATGCTCAGACCGTTCTGACTGCGCTTCACGGCCGTTCCTCCTTCCCACCCCCGCCGCGCCGGAGCTGGGCCGGCGACAGGCCGTAATACTTCTTGAAGCAATAGCTGAAATAGTGCTGGTCGGAGTAGCCGCAGCGGCGGGCCACCTCCAGGATCTTGAGACTTGTTGTCGTCAGAAGCTCCTGGGCCACCTCCATCCGCTTCTTGATGAGCAGGTTGATAAAGGTGTCGCCGGCGTATTTCTTCATATTGGCGCTGAGGTAGTTGGGACTCACATGGAGTTCCTCGCTGACCGTGCCCAGGGACAGGCCCTCGTCCATATAGCTGCGGTTGATGGCCTCCATGGCCTTGTCGCAGAGCAGGCTGACGCCCTCCTTCCGCTGGTTGGCGATCAGATCCCGGGCTGTCAGGCAGAGGTCGGTCACCCGGCGCTGCAGCTCCCGCTCCGGGATGCCGGAGAAGAGGCTGTCGGGGATCCGGCAGCGCCGCCGCGCCTCGGCCGCCTGCTCCGCAGGAAGGGCGGCGTGAAGCGCCCGGAAGGACGCCGCCAGAAGCTGCAGCACCATCAGATCCCGGAGGCTGCCGTCCTCGCCGCAGGCGGCGAAGATCCGGACAAGCTGACCCTCCAGCTCGCCGCGTCCCGCGCTGCGGATCATGCCGTCCAGACGGTCGAGAACCTCGCCGATCTCCTCCGGCAGGGGCGTGCGGCCCTCCGGCAGCGCCGGGGCGTGGTAGACGCCGCTCTCGCCCGCGGGGGCCGTCCGCAGCAGATCCACGGCCTCCCGGCAGGCGCCGTGACACCGGGCCAGGGAATCCGCCGGGCGGCTGACTCCGACCCGGCACTGCAGTTCCAGCACCCGGCCCACGGCCTGCACCAGCTCATCCAGGGCGATGGGCAGGTCGGAAAAGTCCCGATCCGTCACCAGCAGCGTCAGAACCCGGCCGCCGGCACAGAAGCTGCGGCTGCGGAAGTATTTTTCCAGAATCAGATCCACAGCCCGGGCCGTCTCCGCGGCGGTGCGGTTTTCCTCTCCGCTGCGCAGCTCCGTGGCCAGCACCGTGAACTGCACTGCCTCCGACGGCTCCGCCAGGATGCCGGCCCGAACCGCCTCCTCGGCGAGGGCCGCCCCGTCCAGCTCCTGCTCCTCGGTGAACTCGTCCAGCAGCAGCGGGGCCACCAGAGCCAGCCAGTCCGCCGGGCCGCGGCCCGGCTCCGAGAGGGAGCGGTCGGCCTGTTCCATCTTCTGGTGGATCTCCCCGAGGGCCTCCGTCAGCTCCACCATGCCGATGGGCTTGAGCAGATAGCGGATGACGTTATAGGCAATGGCCTGCTGGGCATATTCAAAGTCGTCGTAGCCGCTGAGGAAGGCGATCTGGGTGCAGGGCCGCAGCTCCCGCACCTGCCGCGCCAGTTCCACGCCGGAGATGAAGGGCATCCGGATGTCCGTCAGCAGCAGATCCGGCTGGAGCTGCTCCACGAGCTGGATGGCATCCAGACCGTTGCCCGCGCTGCCCACCAGCCGGAAGCCGATCTCCTCCCAGCGCACCATCTGGCAGACGGCCTCCCGCAGCTCCGTCTCATCGTCGGCGACCACGACGGTATAGATCCGTTTCTCCTCCATGCCGTCCTCCTCCTTGCTTCCCATTTTTTCTTATCTTACCAAATCCATGGCGCCGATACAAGCTGGGCCGCGCAAAAAGCTCCGGTTTTCCGGGATTTACAGATTTTTCATGCAGAAACGTTTTCTTTCTGATATACTATAGAAAAGTTTGGCTTCTGCCGGGAAAGGAGGCTCCGCCGTCTTGCATTCGTTCCGTCAAACCCTGCTCGACAAGCTGCGGGAGGCCCTGCGCTCCGTCCTGCCGGTCATGGGCATCGTTCTGCTGCTCTGCTTCACCATCGCGCCCATCTCCTCCAGCATTCTGCTGTGCTTCCTGCTGGGCGCAGCCATGCTCGTCATCGGCGTGATGCTCTTCACCCTCGGCGTTGAGGCCAGCATGACCCCCATGGGCGAACGGGTCGGCACCGCCGTCACCCGCCGCCGCAGTCTGCTTCTGCTGATTGCAGTCGGCCTCCTGCTCGGCTTCCTCATCACCATCTCGGAGCCGGACCTCCAGGTTCTGGCCAACCAGGTTCCCGCCATCCCCAACGCGGTCCTGATCCTCTCCGTGGCCGCCGGCGTGGGCGCGTTTCTGGTCGTGGCCCTGCTCCGGATGCTGCTGGGCATCCCTCTGCCCCACCTGCTGACGGTGTTCTACCTGGTGGTCTTTGGGCTGGCGGCCCTGGCCCCGGCGGATTTCCTGGCCGTGGCCTTTGACGCCGGCGGTGTGACCACCGGCCCCATGACCGTCCCCTTCATCATGGCCCTCGGCGTCGGCATCTCCTCGATCCGGAACGACCGCCATGCCGCCGACGACTCCTTCGGCCTTGTGGCCCTCTGCTCCGTCGGCCCGATCGTCTCCGTACTGGTGCTCAGCCTGGTCTACCACCCCGCCGACGCCGCCTATGTGCCGCCGGTCCTGCCGGAGATCCGCGACTCCGCAGAGCTCTTCGGCCTCTTTCTGACCGCCCTGCCCACCTACCTGAAAGAAATCGCCGTCTCTCTGCTGCCGGTCGTCCTCTTCTTCGGCCTCTTCCAGTTCACGCTGCTGAAGCTGCCGGGCCGCAGTCTCAAGAAGATCGGCATCGGCCTCGTCTACACCTACATCGGTCTGGTGCTCTTCCTGACCGGCGCCAACGTGGGCTTCATGCCCGCCGGTAACTACCTGGGGCAGATCATGGCCTCCCTGGACGCCCGGTGGATCATCGTCCCCGTGGGCATGGTCATCGGCTTCTTCCTCGTCAAAGCGGAGCCGGCGGTCTACGTCCTCAACAAGCAGGTCGAGGAGGTCACGGACGGCGCCATCTCGGCTCAAGCCATGGGCACGAGCCTCTCCGTCGGCGTGGCCCTGTCCGTGGGTCTGGCCATGGTGCGGGTGCTGACCGGCGTCTCGATCCTCTGGTTCCTGATTCCGGGCTACGCCATTGCCCTGGGTCTGTCCTTCTTCGTGCCGAAGATCTTCACCGCCATCGCCTTCGACTCCGGCGGCGTCGCCTCCGGCCCCATGACAGCCGCCTTCCTGCTGCCCTTTGCCCAGGGCGTCTGCGTGGCCGTCGGCGGCAACATTGTCACCGACGCCTTTGGCGTGGTGGCCATGGTCGCCATGACGCCGCTGATTACAATTCAGGTGCTGGGCCTGGTCAGCGAGCTGCAAAATCGCCGCGGCCGGAGCGGCGAAGCCATCCCCGAGGATCGCTTTCGCCAGCTCGACGACGACGCGATCATCGATCTCTGAGTCTGTCCAGAGAAAGGAACTGCCATGAGCCTCTATTTTATGATTACCATCACCGACCGGAATATGTCGCGAATCTACCGATCTCTCTATGAGCAACACGGCGTCTCCGTGGCCTTTCGGACCGTGGGCCGGGGCACCGCCGCCAGCGAGGTGCTGGACTACC
>CAMGPO010000045.1 GCA_946060825.1 uncultured Clostridia bacterium
AAGGCGCCTAACGTATTGTGAATCACGTGATCGGTATCAACCTGCCCAAAAGCAAAGCAATACTGGAAAAAATCTATGCCGGCGCTCACCAGAGCAAACAGCAGGACAACGCAAACAAGCCGCCGCCGGCAGGTCCAATGCCGCGGAAGCAGTTCGCAGGCCAGGAGGCCCGCCGGGAAAAAGAGGGCCACATTCATAAAATTACTGCGAAAGAGCTCTCTGCTCCCTCCGAGTAAAACTGTTCGGTAAGAATGGAACGGGAGCAGCTGCGGCTGCACAGTGGCTGAGCCAGGGATCCGGTCTGCCAGTGTGGCAGCCGCAATCACAACCAGCCAGGCCAGAAGCAGCAGGGCTGCAGTCGGACGCCATAGGCGTTTTTTACCGAACAGACGGCAGAGAAGCCGGAATGCCGCACTGACCGCCGCGATACACAGTACCGCAGAACCAATGGGAAGACAATAGAACCACAGAAATATCGATTGAAGCATTTGCGCCGCCTATCCAAACAACGCAGCAATCGTCTCCTCGACGACAAGCTGCTTATCAAACTCCCGCGCTATTTTCTCGTGAGCGGCCTTACCCATCGCAGCCCGGACAGTAGATGGCATATCCGCCATCCTGCACATTTTCCCATACAGGCTCTCGACGTCCTTGACCCGGCACAGCAGGCCGGTTACTTCGTCCTCCACAGCCTCCCGGCAGCCGGGGATGTCGCTTGTGATGACAGGACGGCCGATTGCCGCGGCCTCCAGAAGCACGTTGCTCATCCCCTCGTGATAACTGGGCAGTACCACACAGTCGGCTGCAGCATAGTAGGGGATGGGGTCAGCCTGGAAACCATGAAAGACGGCAATCCCGTCGGACACCAGCTGTTCCAGCTGATCTTTGCAGGATTCGTCATCACAGAATCCAACCACATCGAGGACAACACTGCTCCCGCAGCGTTCACGAAGACGCCGCATGGCGGCAAACAACTCATCCGTACCCTTTTCTTTCATCAGCCGGCCCAGGTACAGGAAATGGACAGCGTCATTCTCAGGATAGGGCATATACGGATATTCTGCCAGATTGATGCCCGCTCCGTGAAGTACGGTCTCCTTTTCGGCGCGGAGGATGTTTCTGTTTCGGAATTCAGCCGCGTTTGCCTCGTTTTCAAAGAAAACGGTGTTTGCTTTTCGCAGCGCCAGCTTATAGAGCGCCGTAACAAACTGGGCCAGCCCGTTTCTCTGAAACGCCGTTCCCAATCCCTGAACATTGGCGCAGTAGGGAATACACGCCAGCCTGCAGGCAATTCCGCCGTAGATGTTCGGCTTGATCGAGTAGGTGATTACCAGATCCGGCCGTTCGTCCCTCAGCAGCTTTCGGTATGTACAGAACAGCTTCAGATCTGTTTTCGGATTGATGCCCCGGCGGTCCACGTCCGTATTGATGCAGCGGATGCCCAGTGCCTGAAAATCGTCCTCGTGGCCGACAAAAGGCATACTCAATACGACTTCGTGGGTTTTCATCAGCTCCCGGATCAGCTCCAGGCGGAAGCGGTAAAGCATATAGGAGTGATTTGTGATAATCAGAATCTTACTCATTTCCCGACCAGCTCCTTTTCCTCATGAAGCACACCGGTACCGCCCTCTACAACGCCGTCATGCCGCAGCACCTTGAAAATTGTACCGAAGAAGCACCTACAATCAAATAGAAAGCTCAGATTCCGGACATACTCTCCATCCAGCTTTGCTTTCACGGGAATTTCCAGCTCATCCCGTCCGTTGATTTGCGCCCAGCCGGTCAGACCAGGCCGTATATCGTTGGCGCCATACTTGTCCCGCTCCGCGATCAGGTCATGCTGATTCCAAAGGGCAGGACGTGGGCCGATGATGCTCATTTTGCCGGTGAAAATACAGAAAATCTGCGGCAGCTCGTCGATAGACAGGCGGCGAAACCAGGCTCCGGAGCGAGTGATCCACTTCTGCGGATCGGCCAGCAAATGAGTCGGCATATTTGCCGGGGTGCTGGTGTACATGGTTCTGAATTTCGGCATCATAAAGTATGTCTTGTGAATGCCAACACGCTTCTGCCAAAACAGCACCGGACCTGGTGAATCCAGCTTGACAATCAACGCAAACACCAACATGGGAATTGCGAGAACAATCATTCCCGCAAAGGACAAAAAAATATCAATCAGCCGCTTGATTCCATGCCGATACATGTAGATACTCCCCCGTAAACGAACTTTTGCGATTCCATCCGGAAAAATTCTATCACGCTTCCAGGGAAAAATCAATATTCCGAACCGCGGGATTCAAGCCTCCGGTTTGGTTTCAGGGCGGAATGCGGCCTGTTCTTCCTGCAAAAAACGCCGGTCTCAGGCATACCATGCGCAGTGAAAGGAGGACGATTTCATGAACCCATCCGTAAAACTGACCGAAGTTTTATATAACCGGAAGATCACTGCAGAGCGGGACCAGCAGTTTCTCCGCGAATTTCAGCAGGCCGTCCTGTTGGAGCTGAGAGAGCGCGGTGTGCTGACAGAGACACAGTTCCGTTATGCAGTCGCGCAATTGCAGCGATCAGATCATGTTCGGAGGTGATGCAGATGATCCAGGCGGCGGCTTACTGCCGTGTCTCTACCGATAAAGAAGACCAAGCCAATTCGTTTGCATCCCAGCAGCGCTTTTTTAAGGAATACATTGACCGTGAGCCGGACTGGGAGCTGTACGAGGTTTACGCAGACGAGGGTATCACAGGTACGTCCACAAGAAAGCGGACAGCGTTCAACCGCATGATTCAGGACGCACGCATGGGGAAATTTTGCGTGATTCTCACCAAAGAGGTCAGCCGTTTTTCCAGAAATATCCTGGACACAATCTCTTATACCCGGGAACTGAAGGAGTTCGGCGTAGGGGTGCTGTTTCTGAACGACGGCATCAATACACTGGATCCGGATGCAGAACTTCGGCTTTCCATCATGGGTTCCATCGCACAGGAGGAGAGCAGAAAGACGTCCTCCCGGGTCAAATGGGGACAGACCCGACAAATGGAACAGGGGGTGGTATTCGGACGATCGCTGCTGGGATACGACGTCGCCAACGGTATGCTTACCATCAATCCGGAGGGTGCTGAGCTGGTTCGTCTGATTTTTCAGAAATACGGCGTGGAAAAGAAAGGAACGTCAGTCATTGCCCGTGAGCTGCGGGAGGCGGGATACAAAACCAGCCGGGGAAATCTCCGGTGGTCAGGCAGCCATATCATCAAAATTCTGAAAAACGAAAAGTATGTAGGCGATCTGGTGCAGAAAAAAACCTTCACACCGGATTATCTGACCCACGACAAAAAATACAACCACGGAGAAGAGAAATTGGTCGTTCTGCAAAATCACCATAAACCAATCATTGACCGCAGCCTATGGAATCTGGTACAATCGGAACTGAAAAGACGGAGTCGAAGCGGCCCGCCGGGCGGGCACGCAACCCGTTACATCTTCAGCGGAAAAATCCGGTGCGGGGTATGCGGATCCTGCTTTGTCTCAAGACAGAGCAGGCAGAAAAACGGGCTGACAGTTCACCGCTGGGGCTGCGGTCGCACGGCGGCGGAAGGCCGGCGGCGGCTGGACGCGCAGGGAAACGAAGTCGGCTGCGATATCGGCTTTCGCCTTCGGGACGACATTGCCAGAGAAATACTTCGTCAGGCCATTGCATCCTTGCAAATGGATCGTGAGAGGATCACGGACCGGATCACAGAGATTGCCCTGGAGGCCATACAGTCCGGAAATATCGGAACCGTAGAATCCGCAGCACGGCTGGAACAGGAGATTCGTCATACGGAGCAGAAAAAGGAGAATGCTCTGGATGCGTTTTTCTCCGGCCAGATCACCCAGGCAGAAATGCGCAGCATGAATGACAAATATGACGGGGAGCTGTCCGTCCTGCGGACCCGCCTGGCACAGGCGCGCTCCAATGAGAACAAAGTCTGTAATTCCGCTGCGTTTCCTGTTAATCTGCGCCGTCAAATTGCCGGGATCATGGCAGGTGAAACTGCTGGCGATCTCTTTTACCGAAGTCTGCTGGATTCCATGACAGTCTTCCCGAACCAGCGTGTGACAGTACAGCTTAATCATCTTCCAATGCAGTGGTCATTTTCACTGGGCGGAGCGCCGGATTGACCCCTCAGTACCTATGTCGGTCAGTACAGCCTGCAGGGCGGGGTAGGGCATCGAGTACCGCTGGGACAGATACCGCAGCGATGCGCCGAGCTCACCATCCGGACCTCCGTATTGGCTAATCACCATCGCTGCAAGCCGCGGATTTGCATTTGCGATTTTGACCGGATACTGTAGCTTCTTATCATATACAAACATGGTCAGCCCTCCTCGTTCGCCGCGTATTCCCAGGGCCACGGGCCCTTGGTCCATACATATCTGCCGTCCCGTACGGCGTCCATCCGGCGCAGTGGACCGTGGGTCTTCTGGTACGTATCCAGGCCCTTTTGATACAGCTCCACATAGGACTGGTACAGTTCTGCCGCTTCGGTGTCCTCTTCGTGGGTATCCAGATAGAGGGCCAGCTCGTTGATGGCAAATCCGAGCGCCTGAAGCTCTGCAAGGCCTTCATCGCCCTTTTCCGTGTTGTTGACCATGCCCAGGTAGGGGAGATCCAGGCCGGGGAACAGGGTTCCACGAATCAACCCCTTGCTCGCCGTATACCGTTCCGGATTCTCAAACTGGAAGGGAACATAGGGGTTGGCCAGCGGCGCCAACGCCGGCAGTTTGCCGAGGCCGCTGTCCCGCATCTTGTCCTTGCTGCCCATGGCCGTCTCCTGGGCCTGCGGCATCGTATTGCCCAAGATCGTTCTCAAAAGCTGCTGTTCCAACGAAATTACCTCCCGCAGTAGTTTGAAACAAATCGTTTCAGTGCAGTCTATGCCGAATGGAAACGTGGTGTGCGGTAGAGTGCGGTTTTTTTTGCGGGAAATACGCTTACACTGCCGCATATCCTACAGGTCCGGGTGCATAGGGTACTGCGGGGGGATTCTATGAACTTTATCAGACGCCATTTGTTTTCCTATCTCACCATCGTCGTTGCGGTCTGCGTCGCCGTTGTATTCTGCGCAAATCTCTATACCTCGGCCGTCTCCATGGCCGACGCTGCCGAAGCGCCTGTCACAGTCGTCATCGATGCCGGCCACGGCGGTGAGGACGGCGGAGCGGTTTCCCGGGACGGCGTTCACGAGAGCCGGCTGAATCTGGAGATCGCCCTGCGCCTGGATGATCTGCTGCATCTTTTGGGGCAGGAGACCAGGATGATTCGCCGGGAGGACGTCGCCGTTTATACGGCCGGAGCGGAGACCATCGCAGAGAAAAAGGTCTCCGATCTGAAAAACCGGGTCAGCATCGTCAATGGGGTTCCCAACGCCCTTCTTGTCAGCATCCACCAGAATATGTTCGAAGATGCCCGATATGACGGCGCGCAGGTCTTTTATGCGCCATCCGCCGGCAGCCGAGAGCTGGCGGAAGCCTTGCAGGCCCAGCTTGCACTGTCGCTGGATCCCGATAACCACCGCGCCGTCAAACCGGCGGAGACGGTCTATCTGATGAAGAATATTTCCTGTACCGGCATTCTGGTTGAGTGCGGATTTCTCTCCAATGCGGCGGAGTGCGCAAAGCTCTGTACGGCTGCGTACCAGAAACAGCTTTCCATCGTCCTGGCCGGCAGCGTGACCGAGTACATAAGAAAGGCGGACACCAATGAAATCTAAAGTGACCTATTACTGTACGGAATGCGGCAATGAAACACCCAAGTGGCAGGGCCGCTGCAGCGCCTGCGGCGCATGGAATACACTCAAGGAACACGTGGAGACCACCGGTCCGGTCGCTGCAGCCCGGAGTACGGGCCGCTCCCATGTGCGGCCGAAACGTCTCTCGGAAGTCGAGGGGAGCGATGAAATCCGTTTTTCTACCGGCATGGGAGAGCTGGATCGGGTTCTGGGAGGCGGAGGCGTCCGCGGTTCTCTGGTTTTGGTTGGCGGCGCGCCCGGCATCGGCAAGTCCACGCTGCTGCTCCAAATCTGCAGCGAACTGTGCCGCACCCAAAATGTCCTCTATGTCTCCGGCGAGGAGAGCGAGAAGCAGCTCAAAATGCGGGCCGGCCGGCTGGGCGTGACCGCCGAAAATCTGCTGATTCTCTCGGAAACCAATCTGGATGAAGTGCTGAACGCCGTGACGGAGACGAGGCCGGATCTCCTGATCGTCGACTCAATCCAAACCCTCTACCGCAGCGGCAGCGATTCCGCGCCGGGCAGCATCTCCCAGGTCAAGGACTGTACCATGTCCCTGCTGCAGCTCTCCAAGTCAACCGGGATCACAGTCTTTGTGGTCGGACACGTCAACAAGGAGGGAGCGATCGCCGGTCCAAAGGTTCTGGAACACATGGTGGACTGTGTTTTGTATTTTGAAGGGGATAAAAGCGGCACCTACCGCCTGCTGCGTTCCGCCAAAAACCGCTTTGGCTCCACCAATGAGATCGGCGTCTTTGAAATGGTGGATTCCGGCCTTGTGGAAATTCCCAATCCCTCGGAAGCTCTGCTGCAGGGTCGTCCCAAGGGAGCCTCCGGCACCTGTGTGGCCTGCCCCATGGAGGGCACCCGGCCCGTTCTCGCCGAGGTGCAGGCGCTGGTCACCAGGAGCACGCTCAATGTCCCGCGCAGGGCCGCAGACGGCTTTGACTTCAATCGCGCTGTACTGCTCCTGGCCGTTTTGGAAAAGCGCGGCGGGATGAATCTTTCCAGCTCGGACGTCTACCTCAACGTTATCGGTGGACTCCGCCTCGATGAGCCTGCCGCTGATCTGCCCGTAGCGCTGGCCATTGCTTCCAGCTTCCGTGACCGGCCGCTGTCCGACCAGATGGCTGCCGTGGGGGAAATCGGTCTGACCGGCGAGATCCGCAGTGTTTCAGAGCTGTCCAAGCGGCTCAACGAGATTTCCCGTCTTGGCTTTACCTCCTGCATCATCCCGCGCCGGGGGACTGACCAGCTCGCACCGCCCGCCGGGCTGACGCTGCTGCGGGTGCGGAACATCCGGGAGGCAATCGAAGCCGCTCTGCCTACGTAAAAGTATCCCGGCAGCGGAACTTCCGCCGCCGGGATTTCACAGCCCGCGCTGGTGATATAAGCTAACCGTCGGCAGGGGAGAGGTGCCGCTGTTCTGTGCCCATTCCGTAGATACACGTCAGCAGCCCATGAATACCTACGACTTCCAGACCGTCCGGTTTCGCCACATCGTTCAGAGCTATTGATCGTCCAGACTTTCGATTTTCAGGTGGGAGATGGGGTTGGCAGATGATGCAATTTTCAGCTCTGTGTTCTCAATATGTGTGTAAATCTGGGTTGTATTCAGATTTTCATGACCCAAAACTTCCTGAACCGTCTTGACATCCACACCGCCGGAGAGCATCAGCGTCGCTGCCGTATGACGCAATTTATGGGCAGAAAACTGGCTGGCGTCCAGCCCTGCGGCCAGCAGATGCTTTTTGACCAGGCGGTGAACAGCCGTTACGCTGATGCGGTTTTTATCCCGGGAGCCAAACAGAGCGCGGTTATCCGATAGCACAATTTTGTTGCGTTCGACGAGGTATGCCTCGATCGCTTTGCGGCAAGGGGTCCCCATATACACGATCCGTTCTTTATTTCCTTTGCCGACGACACGTATCCGATCTTCATACACATCCGTCAGATTGAGCCCAACCAATTCGGAGCGGCGGATCCCGCAGTTCAGGAAAATCATTAGAATTGCGAAATCCCGCGTCGCGTTCGGTCCCTGGACGGCCTGAAGCAGGCGTGTGGATTCTTCCAGGGTCAGATACCGCGGC
>CAMGPO010000046.1 GCA_946060825.1 uncultured Clostridia bacterium
CAACCGCATCGACCGCAACACCGGCGGCATCGTCATCGCCGCCAAGAACGCCGAGGCCCTGCGGATCATGAACCAGAAGATCAAGGACCGGGAGTTGGAAAAGCGCTACCTCTGCATCGTCCACGGTGCCCTGTCGCCCAAGGCCGGACGGATCGAGGGTTACCTCTTCAAGGACGCGAAGAAAAACCAGGTCTACATGAGCGCCAAATCCCAGCCGGGAGCCAAGACCGCCGTCACCGACTACCGGACGCTAGCGGTAAAAGACGGTCTCTCCCTGGTGGAGTGTGAGCTGATCACAGGCCGAACCCACCAGATCCGGGCCTCCATGGCCTGGGCGGGTCATCCTCTGCTGGGCGACGGCAAATACGGCAAGCTGGATAAGCGCTATGACAGGAAATATCAGGCGCTCTATTCCTACCAGCTCGAGTTCCGGTTCACCACCGACGCTGGCTGTCTCGCCGGCCTGAACGGCAGAATCTTCACCGTCGACGAGGTGGACTTTGTCGGGGCGTATTTCCCGGACTACCGTCTCACGGGAAAGGAGGGCGGCCATGCAGGCTGAGCTTGGCACTGTGACGGACATCGGCTCCTGGATGGCTCTGGTGGAGCGGGTCGCGTGGAATTTCCCGGGATTGGAGACGGCGGAAGCCCTCGCAGAGCACCGGGACACCGTCCTGCGCTTCATGAACGAGAGCAGGGCGCTTTGTGTGAAAGAAAACGACGCTGTCATCGGCGTTCTGCTGTTCTCCGTGAAGCACAACATGATCTGCTGTCTGGCCGTCGCGCCGGAACACCGGCGGAAAGGCGTCGCCTCTGCCCTGCTGTGCGAGGCCCTCGCCCGGCTCGATCGAAGCCGGGACGTCACCGTCACCACCTTCCGGGAAGACGACGAGCGTGGTCCGGCGCCCCGTGCCCTCTATCGGCGCTTCGGCTTTCTCCCAGGACGCCTGGATATGGAGTTCGGCAGTCCCGTTCAGGAATTCGTCCTGTCAGCGTCCGTCTGAGAGAGGACACCATCGCCTTTTACCGCGACCTTAGCTTCCGGCCCTTCCCAGATTTGGCTGCTGTGGGCTGATGAAAGCATAAAAATTTTTCCGGGGAATAAAATTCCCCGGAATATTTGTAAGATTTCCCCGTTCCCGTTGTCTAATATGAGAGAGAGGAGGTGCGGCTTTGTCGGATTTTGAACAGGTTTACCGGGATTATTTTCGTGATGTGGAACTGTACCTTCTGGCCCTGTGCAAAGATCAGCACCTTGCAGAAGAACTGACAGCCCAGACTTTTTTCCAGGCCATGAAAGCCCTTTCGCAATTCCGGGGAGAATGTGATATCCGCACCTGGCTTTGCACCATCGGCCGAAATCGTTATCTGAACTACCTGAAGCGGTCAGGGAAAAATGTGGCGCTGGAAGAAATGCGGGCAGCGGATCCGGCACCATCCATTGAGGAACGGGCCATGGACAAGGCCCAGGCCATGTCGGTTCACAAAGTTCTCCACGAGCTGCCGGAACCATATAAGGAAGTCTTTTCTCTCCGGGTTTTTGGGCAGCTCTCCTTTTCGGACATCGGAGAGCTGTTTGGAAGGAGCCAAAACTGGGCCTGTGTGACCTATCACCGGGCGAAGCAGAAGATCAACGACGCAATGGAGGTGAACCCATGAAGATCAGTTGTGATGTGATTCGTGACCTGCTGCCGCTGTACGCAGAGGATATGGTCAGCACGGATTCCAGAAAAGTAGTAGAAGACCATTTGCAAAAGTGTTCCTCCTGCGTAAAGGCATTGAATGATCTCAGAGAGCCTATGATTGATATCACGACAGAACTCCATGGCATGGAGCTGGTGAAGAAAAAGATTCGAACACGTAGAAACTTAGCTGTGACCACAGCGGTGCTTCTGATCACTTCCATTCTGTTGAGTGTGTTCGTGTATTTGGCAGTCCCAGTGCTGCTTACCGCGGAGGAAGCTATTGAATCAGTTACAGCTCTGGAAGACGGCAGGATCAAAGTGCAGTATACGGAGAAAGTGGTTGGAAGATTCAACTGGGGACACGGACGCGGCTACCGGGCTTTGCTGTGTTATAAGATCCGATTCCGGGATCTGCTTCCACGGGATCTGCCGGAAGGCATGAATGACGCATCCTATCACAATTATGACATTGAGGGATTGGAATACAGTGGTGAAAGAGTGGTGTATCGTCCCTCGGACGATGATTGGTGGTATTTAGGCTGTCAGGATGGAACGCCGGAAACACTCCTGTACGATGCGGAAAAATGCACAATCCCGCCTGAAGATATCGAAACCTATGGGCATCTGGTGGATCGGAGACCTGTCATGGCGCTCTTGATGATCGGAGCATTGGTATTTGCAATACTGGCGTTGTGTTTACGAAGGTTCGGTGCAGCACGCTACTTTGGATATGCTGCCATGTGGTTCGGATGCCATGGGGCAGCCATGCTGCTGATAACCAGCGGCAGAATGATGCAAGTGAGTCAGATTATGCTGCATTGGCTGTATATTCCGGCGCTTGGTGTGCTCTATTTTGCCACCGGGGTGGTTGCGTTTAAGCTCTGGCAAACCAGAGAGGACGGATAGTGCATAAAGATATCCACAATCTATTCTCCATCCAAAGGATGAAAGTATAAGACATGGGAGCGGCTGACGCCGCTCCCATGCTTTTATTTTGCAGGCTCGATGTTTTCCGTCAGCCAAGCCAGCAGGGCTTCCCTGCCCTCCTCGGTGAGCGGGAAATCCCGGGTCTCCTCGACGGTGCTCTTTTCCAGGCAGAGGGGGCCGTGCCAGATCTGGGCCGTGATGACCGATTCGTCCAGCTTCGGCGTCAGCATGAAGCGCAGGGGGCCGCAGCTGCCGGAAAAGGTGTTGTTATTGGTGAAGCTGCGCAGGGTGGGCAGAAAAATCTCCTTCATGCCCGGAACACGACCTCGTTGGTCTCCGCGTTCATGGACTCGACGATGGCCAGAGACTCCAGCCGGACGCCGGCAGCACGGTAGCGATCACCCGCACCCTGGAAGCCCTTCTCCACAACGATGCCCACGCCCTGGAGCGTGGCACCGGCCTGTTCGATGATGGAGCAGAGACCGTCCAGCGCCTTGCCGTTGGCGAGGAAATCGTCGATGATGAGAATCTTGTCCTCCGGACTCAGGAAGCGCTTGTCCACGATGACGTTGTTGTCCATGTTGTGGGTATAAGAGTGCACCTTGGCGCAGTAGACGCTGTCGCCCACGTTGGTGGCGGTGGACTTCTTGGCAAAGACCAGCTTACAGTCGAAATACTGTGCGGCGATGGCGGCAATGCCGATGCCGGAGGCCTCGATGGTGAAGATCTTGTTGACCTCCACGCCCTCGAAGCGGCGCTTGAATTCCTTGCCGATCTCCTGCATCAGATGGATATCCACCTGATGGTTCAGGAAACTGTTGATCATCAGAATGTTGCCCGGGCGGACGATGCCCTCTTCGCGGATTTTCTGTTTCAGAAGTTCCATATCTCTTTCTGCTCCTTCTCTCTGTTACTCTGTCATCAGTGCTTCCATCTCATCCAGCAGCTCGCCGAAGAGTTGCAGCGCCTGGTTGACCGGTTCAGCGGTGGTCATATCCACGCCGGCGCCCTTCAGCAGATCGATAGGATCCTTGCTGCAGCCGCCGGAGAGGAAGTTCAGGTAGTCCTGCACGGCCGGCTCGCCCTCCTTCAGGATGCGGCGGCTCAGGGCGATGGCGGCAGCATAGCCCGTAGCGTACTGGAAGACATAGTAGTTGTAATAGAAATGCGGGATCCGGGCCCATTCGAGGGCGATCTCCTCGTCCACAACGATGCCGTCGCCGAAGTAGAGGCGGTTCAGGTCGCCGTAGACCTCGCAGAGCTTCTCCGCCGTCAGGGCGACGCCCTGGGCTGACAGCTCGCCGATCTTCAGCTCAAACTCGGCGAACATGGTCTGGCGGTACAGGGTGCTCTTGAACTGCTCCAGGAAGTGGTTGATGAGGTAGGCCCGCTCCTTCTTGTCCGTGGTCTTGCCCAGCAGATACTCCATCAGCAGGGCCTCGTTGCAGGTGGAAGCCACCTCGGCAACAAAAATCACATAGTCCCGGTAGACCGCCGGCTGAGTGCGGTTAGAGAGGTAGGAGTGAATGGCGTGACCCATCTCATGGGCCAGGGTGAACTGACTGTCCAGGGTGCCGGTGTAGTTCAGTAGTACAAAAGGATGGACCAGCGCGCCG
The DNA here is from genome assembly GCA_946060825.1 of uncultured Clostridia bacterium. Lineage (GTDB taxonomy): Bacteria > Bacillota > Clostridia > Oscillospirales > Oscillospiraceae > RGIG3159. Next base: position 4,229 of record CAMGPO010000046.1, read on the forward strand.
GCGGAATAGGCGCCGCTTCGCTTGCCAACATTCTGATAGACGTCGATCCAGCGGCTGTCAAAGCCCTCTTTCAGAATCTTGCGGTAGCCCTCTCCCATGGGCGCCAGAGCGTCATAAACCGTCTGCTTGGCCTCCTCAAATGGGATGCGCCGGCTGGCGTCCTGCACCAACGGGGTGTAGATATCGTAGAAGTGGAGCTCGTCCACACCCAGCAGCTTTTTCCGCAGGCCCACATAGCGGTGCATCTTGTCCATGTTCTGGTGGACGGCCTCGATCAGGTTGTAGTAGACCTCCACGGGAACGTGGGTATTGTCCAGCGATGCATGGAGCGAGGAGGGATATTTCCGGGCTTTGGAGAAGAATTCCAGGGCCTTGACCTGGGAATTCAGCACGGAGGCCACAGTGTTCTTATAAGTGCCGAAGGTATGGTAGAGGTTTTCGTAGGCCGACTTGCGCAGTACCCGGTCCTCGGATTCCTCACAGGCCACGAAGGTGCCCTGGCTCAGAGCGTGCTTTTCGCCTTTGGAATCCTCGGCATCGGGGAACTGAATGTCGGCGTCAGCGAACATGGAATAGATGGTGCTCGGGGCGTTGGCCATCTCACCGGCGGATGCCAACAGCTTCTCCTCGGCGTCGGAGAGAACATGCTCACGGGAGCGCTGGATGTTCCACAGGCGGCGGCGGTACAGCTCCAGATCCGGCTGATCGCCGTAGAACCGGGCCAGCGTTCCCTCCGGGATCGCCAGGATCTCCGGCGTCTCGAAGGCAAGGGCGGTCTGTGCCTCCACATAGAGGGACATGAATTTGGCGGTCAGCGCCTGATAGGCGGCAACGCGGGTGTCCTCGTCAGACTTGCGCTGGGCATAGTTGGCGAGATTTTCGATATGGGTTCCGATTTCGTCATAGAGCCGCAGATAGGCGAGCAGCGTGTCCGCCGACTCTCCCAAACGGCCGCGGTAACCGGCAGCCTCCTTTACCATGTCCGCCACGGCGTCATGATCCTGCTGCCAGGCCTCGTCGCTTTCATAGATGTCGTGAATGGCCCACTGGTCGCATTCCCGAATTTCGCTTCGTTCCGGAATCTTGTTCGGCATTTCAAAACCTCCTTTGAAATCAGCGCTATTGTACCATATTGCCGGGATAAAGACAAGAGCGGACAGGCGTAAAGTCCGGATTCTTCCACCCCATTAACGAAGCAGCGCCAGGAATTCTTCCTCCGTCAGAACCGGAATGCCCAACTCTCCTGCCTTCTTCAGCTTGGATCCGGCGTTCTCCCCGGCCACGACATAGGTGGTCTTTTTGGAGACAGAGGAGGCTGCCTTACCGCCGAAGCGCTCGATCTGGGCCGTGGCCTCGTCGCGGGTGAAGAGGCTGAGGGCTCCTGTCAGGACGAAGGTCTTGCCCTGGAAACGGTTGTCCTCCACCCGGAAATGGCTCTCAAAGTTAACGCCGGCCTCCCGCAGGCGGCGGATCAGATGCCGGGACTGGGGCTCGGTAAACCAGCCCACGATATACTCGGCCGTGACCGCGCCGATGTCCCGGATGGCCGTCAGCTCCTCAGCGGTCGCAGCCATCAGACGGTCGAGGCTGCCGAACTCCTGGGCCAGCACCTTGGCGGCTTTGGCGCCAACCTGGCGGATGCCCAGAGCGTAGATCAGCCGGTTGAGGTCGTTTTCCTTGCTGCGCTCGACGGCCTCCCGCAGATTCTTCGTGGACTGAGCGCCCATGCGCTCGAGCTGCTCCACGGCGGCCCAGTCGAGGTAGTAGAGATCCGCAGGCGAGGCCACCAGGCCGGCGGAGATCAACTGCTCCACGATGGCGGAGCCGAGGCCATCGATGTCCATGGCGTCCCGGGAGACGAAGTGGGAAATGTTCCGGATGAGCTGGGCCGGACACTCCGCACCGGTACAGCGCAGGGCCGCTCCATCCTCGTCCCGGACAACGGGTGCGCCGCAGACCGGACAGGTTTTTGGAAGCAGATACGGCACGGTTCCCTCGGGGCGCTTGGAGAAGTCGACCTCCAGCACCTCAGGAATGATCTCCCCCGCCTTGCGGATCAGGACCGTGTCGCCGATGCGCAGATCCTTCTCCGTGATGAAGTCCTGATTGTGGAGTGTCGCGTTCGTGACGGTGGTACCCGCCAGACGCACTGGCCGAACCACAGCCTTGGGCGTCAGAACGCCGGTTCGCCCGACCTGAACGACAATGTTCTCCACCACCGTGGGCTTGATCTCCGGCGGGTATTTGTAGGCGGCGGCCCAGCGGGGATATTTGGCCGTGCTGCCCAGGGCGGTACGGGCCTGCAGGTCGTTCACCTTCATGACCGCCCCATCGATGTCAAAGCTGAGCTGTTCCCGATTCTCGTTGAGAGACGCGATCTCGTGCTCCGCTTCCTCCATGGTGGTCACCAGCCGGTAGGGCACGACCTTGAAGCGCAGGCTACGGAGGTAGTCCAGAGTCTCGCTGTGGGTTGAGAAACTGACGCCCTCGGCGAGCTGCAGGTTGAACACCAGAATGTCAAGCTGCCGCTTCGCGGCGATCTTGGGGTCAAGCTGGCGCAGGGATCCAGCGGCAGCGTTGCGGGGGTTGGCAAAGAGAGCCTCGCCCCGTTCCTCCCGCTGGGCGTTCAGCTTGTGGAACACGGCCTTGGGCATAAAGACCTCGCCCCGGACGATGAGCCGGGCTGGTGCATTCTCAAGGGTCATGGGGATGGAGTGGACGGTCTTGAGATTTTCCGTCACGTCCTCGCCGACAAGGCCGTCGCCCCGGGTCGCGCCACGGACAAAGTGGCCATCGACGTATTCGAGGGCCACGGAGAGGCCGTCGATCTTCGGCTCCACCGTGTACTGCGCCTCCGGAACGGTCTCCCGCACCCGGCCGTCGAACTCCCGCAGCTCGTCAAAGGAAAAGACGTCCTGCAGGCTTTCCAGTGGCACGGGGTGGCGCACCTTTTCAAACTGGGACAGGGCCTCGCCGCCGACACGGCGGGTCGGCGACAGGGGTGAGGCCAGCTCCGGATTGGCCGCCTCCAGCTCCTCAAGCTGCCGCAGCATCCGGTCATATTCAAAGTCCGGGATCTGTGGATCGTCCAGAACGTAATAGCAGTAGTTATGGTGCTCCAGCTCCCGGGTCAGCCGGGCGATTTCCTCTTTGGCATTCATGTATTTTCCTCCTAAGATTCCGGCAGGCCGATGCTGACATAGCGGTCCGGCACGGTGCCGACGATCACGGTCTCCGCCACCACCACGTCGGTAGAAATGGTCGTCTGAACAGCGCCCGTCGGCGTCAGCACCGAGAGATTCACCAGAATGTTCATCCGGATCTGGTGCAGCGTCTGGTTGATCCCGGCTTCGGAAAAATGGTTTTCAAAATTGGCGTCGGACGTGCTGACCGAGAGGATCCGCACCGGAACCGCAAAGCCCTTCCCGGAAAACAGCTCCGGAAAGAAAAAGTTTCCGATGGGAATGTCCAGCTCGCCCACAGAGATGTCCTCAATCCCCAGGTTCATAGCCGACAGAATCTCGGTTTTGAGTCGGTTGACCTCGCTTATATTGGTTTTGAGGGCAGTGATCCGTCCGTCAATGTCCTTTTCAAAATAGATGATCCGGT
>CAMGPO010000047.1 GCA_946060825.1 uncultured Clostridia bacterium
TCGGCGGCAGCGCCTGGGTGGCCACCTCCGCCTATTTCATCGGCATGGCCGCCATCATCGTCTCCGGCATCATGCTGAAAAAGACGAAGCCCTTCACTGGCGAGCCTGCGCCCTTTGTGATGGAACTGCCGGCCTACCATCTGCCCACCGTGGGCAACGTTCTGCGCAGCATGTGGGAGCGGGGCTGGAGCTTCATCAAGAAGGCCGGCACCATCATCCTGCTCTCCACCATCTTCGTCTGGTTCACCACCTACTTCGGCTTCGTCGACGGCACCTTCCGGATGCTCAGCGAGGAGGAGATCGACAGCTCCATCCTGGCCGCCATCGGCAGCCTGATCGCCTGGATCTTCAAGCCCCTGGGCTGGGGCAACTGGCAGGCCGCCGTGGCCTCCATCACCGGTCTGGTCGCCAAGGAGAACATCGTCGGCACCATGGGCATCCTCTACGGCGGCGGCGACGCCACGGTCTACCAGACCCTGGGCCTGGCCTTCACCGGCGTCACCGGCTATTCCTTCCTGGTGTTCAACCTGCTCTGCGCCCCCTGCTTCGCGGCCATCGGCGCCATCAAGCGGGAGATGAACAACGCCAGGTGGACCTGGGCCGCCATCGGCTATCAGTGCGGCTTCGCCTATGCCGTCGCCCTGATGATTAACCAGTTCGGCAATGCCTTCACCGGCAATCTGAACGTCATCGGCCTGATTTTCGCCCTGGCTGTCCTGGCTGCGATCGTCTATATGCTCTTCAAGCCCTACAAGGAAGCCACCAAACGCACCGCCAAGCTCTGAGATTCTGACAAAGGAGGAAATTCCCATGCTGCAATGGATCGCTACAAACCTCGGCACCATCCTGATCTGCGCCGTGCTGCTCGCGGCCGTCGCCCTCATTCTCCGGTCGCTGCTGCGGCAGAAAAAGCAGGGGAAGTCCTCCTGCGGCTGCAACTGCGCCCACTGCGCCATGCACGGTGCCTGCCATCCGGCGGCTCCCGGGCGGACGGAAAGGTCGTGACCGATGAGCGTTGTGATCGTCGGCGGAAACGACTGTATGGTGCGCCGGTATATCGGCCTCTGCGAGGAATACCGGTGCCGGGCCAAGGTGTTCACTCAGATGAAAAGCGGCCTCAAAAACCAGATTGGCCAGCCGGATCTGCTGATCCTCTTCACCAATACGACGTCCCATAAGATGGTGCAGTGCGCCCTGAAGGAGACCCGGGGACAGAATCTGGTCATCGCCAGATCCCACTCCAGCTCCATGGCCGCCCTGCGGAGCATCCTGGACGCCCACGTCCGCTGAATGAAAAAAAAGACAGGACTGCCGGCGGCAGTCCTGTTTTTCATCCCGGCTCCGCTTGCGCTTTCGGCGGGAAGGGAGTATGATAGAGCTATCTTCTGTAAGGAGGCGCCAACGATGGAACTTTCTTCCCTTGTGACCGGCATCCAGCACATCGGCGTGCCGGCGAAGGACATTGCCGCGTCCGCGGCCTTTTATGAGAGCCTCGGCTTCCGGCCGGAGCTGGACACGATCAACGAGACAAACGGCGCGCGGGTGATCTTCCTGCGGCTGCACAACCTGGTCATCGAGACCTATGAAAGCGGGGAGGCCGTGGGGAAGCCCGGCGCGGTCGACCACATCGCCCTGGACGCGGTGGACGTGGACGCCGCCTTTGCCCAGGCAAAGGCCCAGGGCCTCAACGTTCTGGACGAAGAGGTCCACTTCCTGCCCTTCTGGGAGAAGGGCGTGCGGTTCTTCACGGTCCTCGGTCCCAACGGGGAAAAGGTGGAGTATTGCCAGCGGCTCTGAGCCGGGCTTGATTTTCCGCCATTCTTGGGATAAAATAACAAGAAAGCGCGGTTAGGAGGATGACCATGCATCTGCAGGAATCCGGCGAAATGTATCTGGAGACGATCCTGATCCTGTCTCTCAAGGGGAACTATGTGCGCTCCATCGACGTGAGCGAGTATATGGGCTACAGCAAGCCCAGCGTCAGCCGGGCCATCGGCCTGCTGAAGAGCGGCGGCTATGTGATCGTGGACGAGGACGGCTACCTCCACCTGACGGATGCGGGGCTGGAGGCGGCGGAAAAGACCTATGAGCGCCATAAGGTGCTGACGGCGCTGTTTGTCGAGCTGGGCGTGGACGAGGCCACGGCAGCCCGGGACGCCTGCAAGATCGAGCACGACATCAGCGACGAGACCTTTGAGGCGCTCAAGCGCGTCGCCCGGGAATACCGCCCGGCATAACCCGGTCCAAAACAGAAAGAAGCCCGGCGGCCTGTTTGGCCGCCGGGCTTTTTGTCTGCTCAGAATTGGATCTCTGCGCCGCCGTCGCCGTAGACAATCAGACTGCGGTCGGCTATGAATGCGTCCACGGCCGCGAAATAGTCCTCCTTGGAGGCATACCGGGGCCGGGATCCTTCCAGAACGGCCTTCGCCTTTGCGGCGTTGTCCCGCAGCAGCTCTGCCGCCATCATTACCTGGGCCTTGGCGGAGAGCACACAGGCGGTCTCCGGGTCGGCGATCCGGTAGTCGTCGCCGTGGCCGATGCCGGAGGCACCGCTGACATAAGGGTGTACCACGGGCATGATGCAGCTCAGGTCGCCCATGTCGGTGGAGCCGCAGCCCCAGCTTGTGTTGAAGTCCACCTTGTCCGCCCCGACCAGGGCGGTCATGCAGTCCTTCGCGACCGCCATCATGCCGGGGTCGTTGACCAGCGGGGCGTAGCCGGGGCGGTCGGAGACGGTGACGCCGGCACCCAGAGCCAGAGCGCCGGCGGCCAGGGCGCGGTTGACTTTTTCGTTGGTTTCCCGGATGACTTCCATCGTGGCCCCGCGGACAAAGGTGCTGAGCTTCGCCTCGGCAGGGATGATGTTGACGGAGGCGCCGCCGGCGGTCAGAATCGGATGGACGCGGACGTGGTCTCCGTCCTGGAAGGTCTCCCGCAGGGCGTTGACGGCCTGAAGCCCCAGGGAGGCGGCATAGAGGGCGTTGACGCCCAGATGGGGACTGCCCCCGGCGTGGGCGGCGACTCCGGTGTAGACGGCTTCCTTGGTCATGCAGCCGTTGCTGCCGGCCCGGCAGGAGAAGACCGTATCGGACGAGACTGTGGTGTGGACCATAAAGGCGAGATCGACGCCGTCCAGATAGCCGCGCCAGAGGAATTCCGGCTTGCCGCCGAGATAGCGAATGACGCCCTGACGGCGCAGGGAATCGCGGTAGGCGATCTCAATCAGCTCCTCGGCCGGCACGGCCATCAGGCGGATGGAGCCGCAGAGGCCGTCCAGAGCGCCCGGCTCTTTCAGGGCCAGAGCGATGCCAATCAGGGCGGCGCACTGGGCGTTGTGGCCGCAGGCGTGGGCACAGCCGTCCACGGCCTCGGCGTGACTGGGCGCAGCCAGAGCGTCCAGTTCGCCGAGGATCAGCAGCTTCGGACCGGGCCGTCCGGTGTCCAGATCGGTATAGAAGCCCGGAATGTCGCCGGCGCGGGTCAGGGTATAGCCCGCCCGCTCAAAGATGTCTGCCAGATAGGCGCTGGTTTTCCACTCCTTGAAACCGGTTTCCGGGTGGCGCCAGATATGGCGCTCCGTGTCCAGAATGGTCTCGCGGTGCTTGTCCACAAGGGCACAATAGGCGGAATGTTCCATGACAGATACCTCCGTTTCGCAGGTTTTATGATATCAACATACTACGGTTCCAGCCGGACTGCAACGCAAAAACAGCGCAGCGTCAGAGGAACAGGGCGAAGAACAGGGGAATGGTCAGAATGCCGAGGGTGTTGGAGACGCAGGCCATGCCTGCGCCGAGGTGACAGTCCTTTCCCACGGAGGCGGGGAAGATCACGGTGTTGAGGCCGGTGGGCATCGTGTAGACGGCGGCCAGGATAAGCAGCACATCCCGGGAGAGGCCGATGGCCCTGCAGGCGGAAAGTACAGCCAGGGGAACCACGATCATCCGCAGGGCGACCACCTTGTAGATCAGCGGGTCGCAGAGGATGTCCCGGAAGTGGAACTGGGCGATGAGGCAGCCGGTCAGCAGCATGGCGATCGGCCCGAGGCAGCTGCTGCAGCTCGTGAGAACGTCGGTGAGCACCGACGGCAGGGGAATGCGGCACATGCCGATGACCGCCCCGAAGAAGATGGCCAGGAGGGCCGGACTGAGCAGGCTGCGGGGGGAGAAGCCCTTCCGGTCCATCAGGAGCTGGTAGCCTACGGTGTAGGTGTAGATCGACATGGGCAGGCAGAAGAGCTGCATCCGCATCAGGGTCTCACTGCCGAACATGGCCAGGATCAGGGGCGCGCCGACATAGCCGGTGTTGGGCATATTGATGGAGTAGACGGCGAGATTCTGGGCATAGTGATCTCTGCTCAGATGCCGCCCGGCGAAGGTGCCGGCGGCAATGGTCACAAGGCAGGAGATCAGGGACGCGGCCAGCAGCAGCAGATCGCCCGAGAGCTTCTCCAGAGTAAAATTCTGGGAAAAGGTGAGAAAGTTCAGACAGGGGACGAAGAGGTTGACCTCCAGCAGGGACAGCACGCCGGATGCGGTGACTGGAAGCACGGAGTAGCGGCGGAGCAGAAAGCCGATCAGAAGGAAAATAAAGAGCTTGAGGACCTGCTGAAATGTGATGAGCAGCATGGCGGTGACCTCCCCGGCGGACTGATGTCATACACAGTTTATGAGCTGTGGCTGAAAATGTCAATAGGATGAGAAAAAAATGGCGAAAAAAGGGCTGATATCCTGCCTTTGCCCGGATTTTGAAGGAACACTCGGATGGAATGACCGAAACCGCCATGCAGAATCATCCTGCAAAACAGGGTGGTTCCGGCCTTGACATTCGTGGAATTCAACCCTATCATGAAATTATCAAATCAATGCCGCCGCAGGGCGGGAAAGGGGAGCGTGCAGGATGGAAGAACGTGCGCTGATCATCGGAGAATCCACCGTAAAACGGTATCTCAGCCCGGAGGACGTCATCGACTGCGTGGAAAAGACCTGGCGCTGGTACGGCGAGGGGAAGGTGGTCATGCCGGACAAGATCACCACGGACATGGCCGCCATGGGAATTCCCGGCTGGTTCAACTCTATGCCCGCCTACATCGGCCCCATGGATGTCGCCGGCATCAAGGTCGTCGGCGGCTATGACGGCAACAAGGCCCTGGGCCTGCCCTACATCAAGGCCAATCTGCTGGTGACCGATTCCCGTACCGGTATCCTGCGTGCCCTCGTCAGCGGCGACTATATCAACGACCTGCGCACCGGCGCCCAGCCGGCCATCATGGCCCGCCTGCTGGCGGCCTCCACCGACGTCGTCACCATCATTGGTACCGGCCTCCAGGGCTACACCAGCCTGCTGTGCATGAGCAAGGTGCTGAACATCAAAGAGGTGCGCCTCAGCGACATCTCCGAGGCAGCCATGGACCGCTACATCGCCCGGTTCCCGGAGGATGTGCCCTTCCGCTTCGTGAAGTGCCGGAGCAATGAGGAGGCCTGCCGCGGCTCTGACGTCATCATCACCGTCACCAACGCCAACGCCAACCTCGTCGAAGAGCCCTGGGTGAAGGAGGGCGGCCTGGTCATGACTATGGGATCCTTCCGGGAGACCTCCTTCGACGTGGTCCGCAAGGCGGACAAAATCGCCGTCGATCAGGTGGGCCAGTCCCTCCACCGGGGCAACCTGAAGGAGCTGGCCGCCATGGGAGAGATCACGGCAGACTCCTTTGACATTCTGATTCCCGACGTCCTCGCCGGGAAGATGCCCGCCAGAACCAACCAGAAGGACCGGATCTATGCCCAGATCATCGGCACCGGTATGCTGGATGTGGCCTGCGCCGGTCTGCTGCTGGAGAAGATTACCGCCTCCGGCGACGAGCTGCCCCGCTTTGACATGACAAAATGAGCGAGCCAATCTTTCGCATCAAGCTCTATGAGGACGTAGCCAACCACATCCTTGCCCGGATCCAGACGGAACAGTGGCCGCCGGGCTGCCGTCTGCCCGCCGAGGAACGGCTGGCGAAGGAGTTCGACGTCAGCCGCAGCACGATCCGGGAGGCCGTCCGCAGCCTGCAGATTGCGGGCGTTCTGCGCTCCCGGCCCGGCTCCGGCACCTTTGTGTCCGAAAACGCGCCGGTGATCCTGCAAACCCGGGAGCTGGCTGCCATCATGGGTGACCCCGGCCGCATTGCCGATCTGGTGCAGGCCCGCTATGTGCTGGAGCCCCAGCTCGCGGCCCTGGCAGCCAGAACGGCGACGGAGGAGGAGGCCCGCGCCCTCGTGGAGATCGTGGACCGGATGCGGGAGCGCAGCGACCGCGCCGGCCTGATGACCCTCGGCTACGCCTTCCATCAGGAACTGGCCCGGATGTCCCACAATCCGGTGCTGTCCGGTTTCTACCAGTCGGCGGCCAGCCAGCTCCGCTGTATGCGGGTGCTGGACTCCCTGACCCTGGAGGTCTATCTCGACGGCATTGGGGATCACCAGGGCATTGCCGACGCCGTTGCCGCCGGGGATCCCGCCCTGGCCGCGGCCCGGATGCGGGAACATCTCCGCAAGGACTACGGCACCTATCTCCGGGACGCCGGGGAGATGGAGTGAGAAGCTTCTTTCGTGGTCTGCCGCTATTGGCGGCAGGCCGGGCGGAGGCTGTCAAAAAAACCGGAACGGTCAAAAAAATGCTCCGCCATGATATGCGGAGCTTTTTTCGTTTTTGGATTTTTCTGCGAAAAAGCTGGAATTTAAAAAAGATTCCCGGGATTTCGATGCAAAAATATCAAATAAGTTCCGGTGGCGTTTTTACTAAAAAATGATGACTTTATTTAGCTAATCTGATAATTATGACTGAAACAGTCAAAAAATATTTGACAGATTGAAAAAAACGCGCTACTCTGGAATCAAGAAAACGAAGGGATCGCCTTCCGAAGGACGGGTGTTTCCGTCAGAACTGCGCCGGCATTTCCGGCGCGAAGGGAGCGGAAAAAATGGAGCGATATCTGCTTGGAATCGACGTTGGCACCACCGGCACCAAGACGCTGCTGTTTTCGGAGCAGGGCGCACTGCTGGGCCACGCCTATCGCCCCTATGGGATGCAGACGCCCCAGGTCGGCTGGAGCGAACAGAATGCGGAGGACTGGTGGCGTGCCGTGACCGAAACGGTCCGGGAGGTCTGCCGGGATCCGGAGGTTGCGTCCCGCGTGGCGGCCATCTCCCTGTCCCTCCAGGGCGGCACTCTGGCGGCGGTGGATGAAGCCTTCCGGCCCGTCCGCCCCGCGATGGTCTGGAACGATGCCCGCTGCACGGCGGAGCGCGACGCATTCCTCCGGGAGGCCGGCGGGGCAGAGAAGATGTACCAGAAGACCGGCTGGCACCTGGGTACGGGTCTGCTGCCGCTGGAGATCCGGTGGATGAAGGACCACGAGCCGGAGCTGTTTGAAAAGACGGCCTGGTTCCTCTCTGTTCCGGACTATATTTCCGCAAAGATGACCGGCATTCCGGCCGTGGATCTGTCCGATGTGGGCATCAACCAGCTGGGCGATATCCGCCGCGGCGTCTACGACGAGGAGCTGCTCCGCTTTGCCGGGATCACGGAGGCAAAGCTGCCGAAGATCGTCCGCTCCGGCGACGTCATCGGCCACCTGACGGAGGCCGCTGCCGCGGAGCTGGGCCTGACCACGGACGCGGTGCTTGTGGCTGGCGCCCATGACCAGTACGCCGTCGCCCTCGGCGCCGGGGCGACAAAGGCCGGCGACATTCTGATTGGTTCCGGCACCTGCTGGGTGGTGACGGCCATCGGCGACGCCCCGGATTTTGACTCGGATTTGTCCCAGTCGGTGGCGGCGGTGCCGGGCAA
>CAMGPO010000048.1 GCA_946060825.1 uncultured Clostridia bacterium
GAACGTACGGAACAGGGGGAATTCCCGATGAAACGAACCGGAACCAGACTGACGGCCCTGCTGCTGATTCTCGCCCTGCTGCTGGGGCTGACGGCCTGCGGAGCCAGACCCGCCGAACCAAGCCCCGCGCCGGAGCCCCCGGAACCGACAGACACGCCGCTGCCGGACGATACGCCGGACATGACCGCACTGGCGGAGGCCCACCGCCCCGAGTTGCCGGAGCAGCCCGATGAGGCGGCGATATTGGAGGCCTCAGACGCCCTCTGGTCCCGGGAGGACCTGAGCATTGAAGAACGCGTCGCGCAGGACAACGCCCTCTGGGAGGAATACGCCGCCAAAGCAACGACCTACCGGGACGCTCTGACGGCCCTTCGCGGTGAACCGGTGGAAAACGGCGATGGCTTCCGGGCCTTCACGAACGCCGTGACCACCGGGCTTCTCTCCGGCACGGAGGAAAACCGCGTGATCTCTCCGGCCAACCTCTACCTGGCTCTGGCCATGCTGGCGGAGATCACCGCCGGGGACACCCAGCGGCAGATCCTCGACCTGCTGGGCGCAGAGGATCCGGAAGCTCTGCGCACCCTCTGCCGCCGCGTCTGGGAAAACCTCTACCTCGACGGGGAGAACAGCAAAACCCTGCCGGCCAACTCCGTCTGGCTGCGCAGCGGCCTTGACGTCCATCCGGAGCCGCTGGACGTGCTGGCCGACGACTACTACGCCTCCGCTTACCAGGTGCCCATGGGCACGGCCGAAGCCGACGAAGCCCTTCACAACTGGCTGAACGAGAACACGAACCACCTGCTGGAGGACAGCGTGGGCGGCCTGAAGACCACCCCGGAGACCCTGCTGATGCTGGCCTCGACCCTCTACTTCAAGGGTGCGTGGCTGGATCAATTCAATGAGCGCACGACTGCGCCCAACGACTTCACCCTGCCGGACGGCACCACCGTGAACGTGAACTTCCTGCACACGACCCGGGAACAGACCGCCGCCGTTCTGGACGGCTATACGATCGCCGCCCTTCCCTTCGCGGAGCAGGGCAGCATGGTCTTCCTGCTGCCGGACGAGGGCGTCAGCCTTGACGAGGCGCTGGCCAGGGGCGGGCTGGAGGATGCCTTGCTGCTGCAGGAGATGAATCTGCCGGTCTATGACGTTCAGTGGTCGGTGCCGAAATTCGACGTCGGCTCCACCCTCGAGCTCACCGATGAGCTGCGGGCCCTGGGCGTCACCGATGCCTTTGACGCCGGTCTGGCGGACTTCACGCCCCTGATTGCGGACGCGGCGGAGCTGAGTCCCTATGTCTCCCAGGTACAGCACGCCGCCCGGGTGCTGGTGGACGAGGAGGGCTGCGAGGCCGCCGCCTACACCATCATCGCCGTAGCCGAAGGATGGAAGATGCCGGGATCGTGCCCCACGCTGGAGATGAATCTGAACCGCCCCTTCCTCTTCCTTATCACCGGCCTGGACGGCCTGCCCCTCTTCGCCGGCGTCGTACAAAACCCGTAACAACCGCATATCGACAGGCTCCTTTGCATAGGTATAGAACAAACGGTGCAAAGGAGCCTTTGTCTATGGAACGGAACGGATTGCCGGAACTGCCGCAGAAGCTGACCCTGGAGGACCGCCGCCGCCTGACCGTCACCGGCGTGCAGGACGTGGAGAGCTTTGACGAGAGTGCCGTGGTGCTGCACACCAACCGGGGCGTGCTGATCGTCAAGGGGCGGGAGCTGCACCTGAAGCAGCTCTCGGTGGACGGCGGGCAGGTGGCCGTGGACGGCAATGTGGACGCCCTGCTCTACGAGGAAAGCCGGAAGGAGGGGGGCTTCCTGGCCCGGCTGCTGGGATGAGTCTGCCCGTCGCCTGGCAGCTCGAGCAGTTTCTGTGGTCCATGGGCCTCGGGGCAGCCCTGGCCCTGGTCTGGACGATGCTTCGTGCCCTGCGGATCCTGCGCCCCGGCCTGACCCACCTCTGCGACGCCCTCTTCGGCCTGTTCCTGACCCCGACGCTCCTGCTCTTCGCCCTCTACGCCGGCCACGGCCGCTTCCGCCTCTTCTTTTTCCCCGGCATCGCCTTCGGTGCCGCCCTCTTTTTTCTCCTGCCCGGTCCATTCGTTCTTCGCATATTTCTCGGGTTTTTCCGAACTTTTGTTAAATTATTTCATTGCGCTGCGGCACCCATCACTGTGGTGGCGAAATTTTTTGTGAAAATTGAAAAAAACATCTTTTCTTTTGCAAAAAAATGGGGTATGATGAATCATAATCATCCTGCGGCGTCCAACCGCCGCATACCCCCGGGAGGGAACAAACATGAAGTTCAAACGGTCGTCGTTGATGACAAGGGTCATCGTCCTCCTGCCCGCCGTCGCCGCCACCGTCACCCTGGTGTCCCTGCAGGCGCAGTTGGCGGAAAAGAGAGCGCAGGCCGCCGCCCTGGAGGCCGAGGTCGCCGCGGCAGCTCAGGAGAACCAGCGCCTGGAGGCCACCATTGAGGCTGCCGGCACTGAGGAGGGCGTCAAGGACATCGCCCGCCAGAAGCTGGGGCTGGCTGAGAGCGGCGAAATCGTATTCTATGATATTGGCGGCTGACGCCGCCGGAAATAAACAGGAGAGGGAAAAGCACGATCTATGGAGTTTAAAGTCGGGGAAATTGTAGAGGGCAAAGTCAAGTCGATCACCAATTTCGGCGCGTTCATTTCTCTGCCCGAGGGCAAGACCGGTATGGTACATATCTCGGAAATTGCCCACGCCTATGTCTCGGATATCCGCCAGCATCTGACCGAGGGTCAGGCCGTCAAGGTCATGATCCTTGCTGTGGATCCGAACGGAAAGATCAACCTGTCCATCAAGCGGACAACTGCGCCTCCGGAACGCCAGAATCATCCCCGCCGCTCTTTCGACAAGCGTCCGCAGGACCGCCCCGGTCCCCAAAACCGGAATCAGGAGCGTCCGCAGCAGGATCGCCCCCGGCAGGAGCCGCAGTTTTCCCGGGCCTATACCCCTGCGCCCTCCAAGGACCAGTCCTTTGAGGACAAGCTCAAGCAGTTCATGAGCGAGTCGGACAGCAAGCTTTCCTCCGTCCGGCAGTACTCGGAGCACAAGACCAAGACCCGCAGAAGATAACACACATGGCCCTTTTCGGTGACCGAAAAGGGCCATATTTTAAGGAGCTACGCTATGAATGTCGTCATCACCGGCGGCAGCCGCGGCATCGGCGCCGAGGCAGTCCGCCGTTTTTCCGCCTTAGGCCACCAGGTCGCCTTCCTCTATGAAAAGCACCACGAGGCTGCCCGTGCCGTGGCCGCCGAGACCGGCGCACAGGCCATCTGCTGCGATGTCTCCGACGAGGCCGCTGTGGCCGCCGCTTTTGCCGGCCTGCCGGACACCGATCTGCTTATCACCTGCGCCGGCATCGCCTATGCCGGATTGGTTCAGGACACCACCGAGGCGCAGTGGGATCGTATCTTCGACGTCAACGTCAAGGGCGTGTTCCACGCCGTCCGGGCCGTTGTCCCCGGCATGGTGCGGCGGCAGCAAGGCTGCATCATCACTGTCGCTTCCATCTGGGGTCAGTGCGGAGCCTCCATGGAGGTGCCCTATTCGGCCACCAAGGGCGCGATCATCTCCATGACCAAGGCCCTGGCCCAGGAGCTGGGCCCCTCCCACATCCGGGTCAACTGCATCGCCCCCGGCGCGATTCTGACGGATATGCTCAGCGGCTACTCCACAGAGGCCCTGGAGGCCTTCCGGCTGGAAACGCCCCTGGAGCTGCTGGGTAAGTCCGGCTACATCGCCGATGCCATGATCTATCTGGCGAGCGCCGAGTTCGTCACCGGCCAGGTTCTCGGCGTCAATGGCGGCTATTATGTGTAAAAAACGTGGGCATTTCCAAAGGAATGCCCACGTTTTTATTGTCCGAGGATGAAGGATTCATAGTTCAGGAATCGGAAGCCCTGCCGCCGGTAGAGGGCTTTGGCCCCTTCGTTGTCCGGCTCCGTCTCGAGGCGGTAGCGGGCAGCCGGCCTGTTTGCTTTCAGCCAGGTAAAGAATGCCCCGCCCAGACCGCAGCCCCGGAATTCCGGACGGATATAGATCTCCTCGACCCAGATGGTCAGGCCGCCGGCCTCCTGGGACCAGGTTTTGGCCAGCAGAGCGTAGCCCCGGACCTCGCCGTCCTCCTCAAAGAGGAAGCCCTCAGCATAGGGGCTGCCGCCCAGCAGCTCGTCAAAGGTTCGTTCCAGAAATTCGTCGGGAACCGGGTGATCCACAGCGCCGCTCTGATAAAAGTCGTGGGCCATGGCAAGATACTGCGCCCGATCCCGGGCCTCCAGATTACGGATCAATACGACATACCTCCTGTGTGATCTGACGGGCCGCCTCCCAGGCAGTCCCGTTGGCGGCCAGCACCGAGGACTTCACCGTCAGGCTGACCGGCCCGCCCTCGATGGTGCGGATGACGCCGCCGGCCTCCTCCAGAATCAGGCCCGCCGCCGCGTAGTCCCAGGGCGAGAGCCGGAACTCATAGAACACCTCCACCCGGCCCGCCGCCACGGAGCAGAGGTCAATGGCCGCCGAGCCGCTGCGCCGCACGTCGAGGCTGCGGTCAAAGAGCGCCCGGCCCAGAGCAAAGGTCTTGGCCGCGATCTCGCGGTAGTAGGGGGCCGTGCCGAACATCACAATGCCCCGTTCCAAAGGCCGGTCGGAGACGCAGATGGGCCGGCCATTGCAGAAGGCCCCCCTGCCCCGTTCGGCCCAGAACAGCTCGTTCAGGTAGGGGTCATAGACCGCCCCGAGGACGGCCTGTCCGTCCCGGGCCAGAGCCACGGAGATGCTGCTCCGCTGGTAGCCCCGGGAGAAGTTCATCGTGCCGTCGATGGGGTCGATGATGAACACGCTGCCGTCGCCCGTCGGCGCCCGCAGGCCCTCTTCGCCCAAAAATCCGGCCTGGGGCAGCAGGGCGTGGAGCTTTTCCTCCAGATGCCGCTGCACCAGGGTGTCATAGTTCGTCACCAGATCCTCCGGGCCGGACTTCTCTTCGGCGCGGATCTCCGCCGCCAGGGCGCCCCGCATCACCGCGCCCTCTTCCCGGATCGCCCGCAGCAGTTCTTCCAGCATGGTTGTACCTCCCATTAAAATCGAATCATTGCCAGCCGGGCCAGCAGGCCAAAAAGCAGGCAGAGCAGCAGGCCCAGGCTGAAAAAAACCGTCAGCACCGCCGCCGCTTTGGCAAGCTGCCGCTGGGCGTCCGCCCGGAACAGCAGCGTTCCCAGGGCATAGACGGCA
This sequence comes from uncultured Clostridia bacterium, assembly GCA_946060825.1. GTDB lineage: Bacteria > Bacillota > Clostridia > Oscillospirales > Oscillospiraceae > RGIG3159. Next base: position 5,280 of record CAMGPO010000048.1, read on the forward strand.
CAGAGCAGCAGCGCGGCCAGCAGGCCCGCGGGCAGGCCCCGCAAATCCGCCGTGCTCAGAGACAGCTGCATACTGACCGACCCGGTCAGAAACAGGCTGACCATGCCCCGGACGATGCCGAACCGCCGCAGAGAGCCGAAGCCATTGAGATAACCGCTGAGAAGCGCGCCGACCAGCCGCAGTGGATTGCGGCTCTTGCGGAGCGCCGCCGACAACGACGCAGCGCAGGAATCCCACACCTCTGGAGTCAGCAGCCAGACCAGCAGCAGAATCACCGCCGTTCCGAAGAACATCGGCATAATTCCGGCCCCGAAAGCGGCCAGCCGCTGCCAGGGATCCGCTGGGTCATAGGTAAAGCGCACGTAGCCCAGAATCCCGTCTGCCCGTCCGGCCACCGGCCGGAACAGGGACACCTCCGTCACCCTCAGGCGGAAGAGGCGGCAGCCGAGATAGTGGCCGGCCTCATGCACCGGCGTTCCCACCAGGCCCGTCACCACGACGCCCAGCCAGCCAAAGGCCCGGTAAACCATGCCCGAGGACCAGCCCTCAGCCAGACTCATCAGGAGACCGGCCGTGACCGGGATCCCGGCCGCCACGCCGAAGGCCGCGGCAGTCCGTTTCAGAAATATCTTGATCTGCTTCAATCGGAATTCCTCCGCCGCAGCAAGACCGCCCTCCATCGAAGGGCGGTCTGCTTGTCCCCGGAGCTTACTCGTTTTCGAGGGCCATCAGCTTTGCCACACGCCGGGCATGGCGGCCGCCTTCAAAGGCTGTCTCCAGCCAGACGTCGGCAATCTCCAGTGCCAGCTTCTCGCCGATCACACCGGCGCCCATGGCCAGAACGTTGGTGTCGTTGTGCTGCCGGGTCAGCCGGGCCGTCATCAGGTCAGAGACCAGCGCGCAGCGGACGCCCTTGATCTTGTTTGCAGTGATGGACACGCCGATGCCGGTGGTGCAGCAGACAATGCCCCGGTCACATTCGCCGGAGGCCACCGCCCGGGCTGCCGGACCGGCGAAGTCGGAGTAGTCGCAGCTCTCCTTGTTGTAGCAGCCGAAGTCCTTGCAGGTCAGGCCCTTGGCCTCCAGATGCTTCTTCAGCGCCTCCTTCAGGTCATAAGCGCCGTGGTCACAAGCCAGTGCAATCATATTGTATTCCTCCTAAAAGCATAAAATACAGACAAGCAGAACTCCGGCCGTCGCAAGCAGGCCGGGACGGACGCCGCGGGGTTCCGCGGCAGCGAAAGTGCCGCCGAGGGCCAGAACGCAGCCCAGATGGGCCGCTTCGGGAATCCCGTAAAAGAGCGGCACGAGGCAGAGCAGGCCAAGGAGGCCGCCGAGCAGCGCCCGGGTGTCCTGCCGGCGGGCCGCCTGTACCAGCAACACCACGGCAGCCGATCCGGCCAGCAGCAGCGGGCCGTTCCACCCCAGCGGCAGAGCCGGCGTCCAGTTCGCCAGCGACGGCAGCAGCGCCAGCGCCTGCACCGGGTCAATCCCCGCCGGGAGTTGGAACAGCATGGCGCTTCCCAGCACGGCGGCAAACATCATCAGCAGCAGAACCAACGATGCGGCGGCGATGCTCCAGACAGAGCCGCCCTTCCGCAGGCAGCCGCACAGCACATACAGCGCGAGGACGCCGGGCAGAAGCAGCAGCATACCCGCCCCGGTTCCGAGACAAACCGTCAAAAGCACCAGTGCAGGAACCGCGGGAAGCAGTCCCGGCCACAGCCGCCGGGCCGACATCCCCAGGAAGAACAGCCAGAGGGCGGCGGGCAGGATCGGGGAAGAAACACCGGCTGCCAGAAACAGCACTGTGGCACAAAGGGCGGAAAGGGGCTGTCCATAGATTTGAAGCAGCAGACCGCAGACAGCCGCAGCAGACAGGGCCGACAGGCCGGCATAGGCCATGGAGGCCAAATAGACGGTATCCATCCGCAGCAGGCAATTGCCTGCGCCGAGCAGCGCCGCCAGAGCCAGAGCCAGCCAGCCTTTGCCACGGATGGGCAGGGCCTGGGCCGCCGGGAAGCCGGTCCGATCGACGAGGCTGATCCATTCCAGGGTACCGCGTCTCGGTTCCAGGGCGCGAAACCAGAAAACATACCAGATGAGAAGCGCCAGGGCGGCAATCCCCAGCGCCGCAGGCCGAAGCCAAGGCAGAGTTCGCAGAAATCCCACCACGCCGCCTCCTTTTTTTTGATATGGGTATTATATCAGAAAACCCGCGACTGTGCAACGTCCGCATTTGCGCAAAAAGAGGCCCGCACCCGGTTGGGTGCGGGCCTCCACGGGAACATGATTATTTCTTCTTGGCAGCTTTGAGTTCACTGAAGTATTCCTTGCAGAGTTTCACAACAATCGGACTCAGCAGGAGCAGTGCGATCAGGTTCGGCAGCGCCATCAGGCCGTTCAGGGTGTCGGCAATGTTCCACACGATCTCCAGCTTGGAGGTCGCACCGACGATCAGAATCAGGCAGAAGATGATCTGATAGACCTTGTTGACCTTGGTGCCGAAGAGATACTCGGTGCAGCG